>CATNDK010000109.1 GCA_950096585.1 Thalassococcus halodurans
GCTGACGGTTGGTGATCTGGTCATGGTAAACGCTCTGATGATCCAGATCACGATGCCACTGAACTTCCTTGGCACGGTCTATCGCGAAATCCGTCAAAGCCTTGTGGATATGGGCGAGATGTTCGACCTGCTAGAGCAGCCAGCCGAGGTGTCGGACAAGCCCAATGCGCCTGCCTTGAACGTTTCCGGCGGGGTGGTCGAGCTGGACAATGTCGTTTTCGGGTACGAGGCCGAACGCCCCATTCTGAAAGGCGTGTCGGTTACCGTGAACGCAGGCGAGACTGTTGCACTTGTCGGTCCGTCTGGGTCGGGCAAGTCCACCATCGGGCGTCTGCTTTTCCGTTTCTATGACGTCAAAGGCGGCGCGATCAAAATCGATGGGCAGGACATCCGCGATGTAACGCAGGAAAGCCTGCATAAGTCGATCGGAGTGGTTCCTCAGGACACAGTGCTGTTCAATGACACCATTCGATACAACATCGCATACGGCCGTGCAGATGCGACCGAAGCCGATATTGTCGAAGCCGCGAAAGCCGCCCAGATCCATGACTTCATCGTGTCTTTGCCAGACGGTTACGACACCACTGTTGGTGAACGTGGGCTTAAGCTGTCCGGTGGTGAAAAGCAGCGGGTCGGGATTGCGCGCACGTTGCTCAAGAACCCGCCAATCCTGTTGCTGGACGAGGCGACCTCGGCGCTGGATACCGAAACCGAACAGGGCATTCAGTCGGCACTGGCCCGCGCGGGCGAAGGGCGCACCGTTCTGACAATCGCGCACCGTCTGTCGACCGTGGCGGATGCGGATAAGATCATTGTTCTGGAAGCGGGCGAGATCGTCGAAAGCGGCACGCATGACAATCTGCTGGCAAAGGGCGGGCGCTATGCCAGCCTATGGGCGCGTCAGGCCGCAGATCGTAACGCGGCCTGATCTAGGTTTCTTGGGCCGCTTATTCGGCGGCCCTAAGCGGCATTCCCGATTTCGGCTTGTCCGGCGTCGACGGCGTCTCGCCCCCGTCATCCCACAGGATTGTCGGTACCTCGACGCGGCGGGATTCACGGCGCATTGCCCAATCCCGTGCGATTTCGCTGCCGCGACCAAATGACAAACGCGCCAGCAAACGGCCCAGCCATTGTGCGTATTTGACTGTCCAGATCCGCAGCGCCAGCATCGACGGCGTAAAGACAAGCGTCAGAACGGTCGCGATGCCAAGGCCGAAGACCACCGCCGTTGCCAGCTGTTTCCACCAGAGTGATGTCGGGCTGTTCAGCGCATAACTGCCGCCGAAGAAATCAAGACTTAGGCCGAACATCATCGGCGCAAGGCCCGCCATTGTGGTGATTGTGGTCAGCAAAACAGGACGGATGCGCGATTCAGCTGTGCGGATGATCGCCTCGATCCGCGGCATGTGGACCTCGTATTCCTGATAGGTATCGATCAGAACGATGTTGTTGTTCACCACGATCCCTGCAAGCGCGACGATGCCTGTACCCGTCATGATGATCGAGAACGTCTGACCCATCAGAAGCATGCCGATCAGAACGCCTGCAGTCGACAGGATCACAGCCAGCAGAACCAGAACCGAGTTGTAGAACGAGTTGAACTGAGCGAGCAGGATGATGAACATCAGGCCCAAAGCGGCTGTGAAGGCGCTGCTGAGGAAGGCTGCGCTTTCCTCTTGGTCTTCTTGGTCACCGGTCCATTCCCATTCGATGCCAGCGGGGAAGGGCTTGGTATCAAGCCATTCTGTCAGCACTTCGATCCGTTCGTTCGGATTCACCGACACTGCCGCCAGTTTAAAGCTGTTCGGCAGGGTGGCAGTGAAATCAGCGACACGGGTTTCGAATTCGGCAAAGCTCGGAATGTCCGAAGCAGCGACACCGTTCTCTTCCGCAGTAGCGATCAGAGCATCGTACTGACCACGCCAGAACTCGGTGTCGCGATCCATCGTGTCAAAGGTGAAAGAATAGCTCTTCTCACCGATCTTAAGCGCGCCGTCTTCGTCCGCCAAAGCGTAGCCAAGGATCGCGCCATCCGCATTCGCGCGGATTTTGAACAGATCGGCTGTCACGTCGGCTTTCACGTCGAAATACCGTTTCTGATCCACGCGGCTGATTTCGGCCAGTTTGGCGACAGGTTCACGCGTGATGAAGTTCGACAGTGGCACAAGGCCTTCGTTCGTGCGGACTTTAAGGGAATCCAGCGTCGACAACAGGCGGTCTTTTTCCGGCAGGCGCACGCGGATGTCGATTTCTTCGTCCGATGTATCAACGCGCATCGTGTCCAGCAGAATGCCGCGTGTCACAAGCTGAACCATCGCGCCGACGGCAGCCACGTTGGCGCCATAGCGACCAGCCTTTTCAACATCCACGTCGATCTGCCAGTCGATGCCGGGCAGGGGGAGCGTGTCTTCGATTAGGCGCAGACCTGCGGTTTCTTCGAATTGTGCGCGGGTCAGTTCCGTCGCTGTGATCAGGTCATCCCAGTTGTCGCCTTTGACGCGCAGGTGCACGGGCTTGGCCGATGCCGGACCCATCGCAAGGTTCAGGATTTCGGTGCGGACGCCGGGGATGGTCGACAGTTCTTCCGTCAGTTCGGAAATCACCGTGTCGCCATCAAGCGCGGGGTTCTTCACGTCGATCTCAAAACCGAAGTCGAGAAAAGGCAGCGGCTTCCAGATCTCGCGCGCGTCGGGGCGTTCTTCCCATGGAATGGTTTCGAACTGAATCTGACCGATGGTGTCTTTGGGCGGTTGCGCACCGCCTGTGTTGGACGACAGGCCACCGTCCCCCGCAAATGAAAACGCCGTTTGTACGCCCGGATGGTTCAGAACCACCTGTTCTGCACGCCGCACCAGCGCGTCTTTTTCCGCAAGGCTCAGGTTGCCACGCGCCATGACGTAAACCAGCGCCTGTTCGGGCTCGGTTTCGACAAAGAATTCGGTTCCGTTGTTGTTTTCGCCGAAGTAGCTGAAGGTCGACATGACGAACATCACCACGGCGGCAATTGTCACCAGTGGCATGATCGGGTTGCCGACGATGAACGACATGAAGCGCCCGAACATTGTGCGGCGGTACCCTGCGTCCACGCGGTCTTTCTTGCGATGGATGGCAGCTGCATCCATGACGATGGATGTCAGCGATGCGAAAATCAGGAAAACGACCACGCCCGGCATGTAAGCCATAAAGCCGGTGCCGATTGGTTCAAACAGATACGCAGGGTTCAGCAACATCATGGCGCCAACGAACATGCCGAACAAAACGACAGGAACCAAAGCCGCGCGGACAGCCCACGGGGTCGAGGCGCGCAGGGCTTCTGTCGCGTTGTTCAATGTGCGCGAAAAGCGGCCTGAAACACCGCCCATGACAGGCAAATAAATCAGGGCAACGATCAGCGATGCCGACAGAACGAAAATCAAAGTGACTGGCAGCATGCCCATGAATTCCCCCGGAACGCCGGGCCAGAAGAGCATCGGCAGGAAGGCGCAGAGCGTCGTCGCAGTGGAACTGACCACCGGCCAGAACATCCGTTTCGCGGCCTCGACATAGGCCGACATTGGGCCAGAGCCCTCTGATATGCGTTTGTCGGCATATTCAACAACGACAATCGCACCATCAACCAGCATCCCGACCGCAAGGATCAGGCCGAACATCACAATGTTCGAAATGGTGATGCCCATGAGGGCCAAGAGCACGAAGCAAAGCAGGAAAGATGTCGGAATAGCGAAACCGACAAGCAAGGCAGGCCGTGTGCCCAGCGATGCCAGAACAACGATCATCACAAGCGCAATGGCTGTAAGGACCGACCCTTCAAGCTGGCTAACCATCGAGGCCACGGTGCGGCTTTGGTCGTTTGAAGTGCCCAGCGAGACCACGGCCTTAAGCTCGTCCGGCCATTCTGCGCGGGCCTCTTCCACCACGCGGCGGACCTCGGCGCTGGTGTCAATCAGGTTGAAACCCTTGCGCTTGACCACTTGAAGCGCCACAGACGTTTCGCCGTTAAAGCGTGCGGTCGAAGTCCGGTCGACGAATGTCAGGTTGATCCGCGCCAGATCGCCAAGGGTGATTACGCGGTCGCCGTTGGTTTTGACGGGCAGGTTATAGACGTCCTGCGCATCATCAAAGGACGACGGAATTTTGACCGAGAACGCGCCGGTTTCGGTTTCAACCTCGCCCGCAGCAATCAGTTGGTTGTTGTTTTGAACAACGTCGATCAGCTCTCCTGCGGTCACATTGTAGGATTCCAGACGCAGCGGATCGATGATGACCTCCAGCATTTCATCGCGGTTGCCAGCGATGCCGGCCTCAAGCACTGCGTCCAGACCTTCGATTTTATCCTGAAGATTCTTGGCGATTTGCACCATCGTCCGTTCCGGTACCGGTCCGGTCAGGTTGACGATGACAATCGGGAACAGGGAAAAGTTGATTTCGTTGATCGAATACTGCTCGGCCCCGTCCGGAAACTTGGCTTCTGCATTGTTCATCGCGTCACGGACGTCGGCCATGACCTTGGTCTTGTCCCAACCGAATTCGAATTCCAACGCCACACCGGCATAGCCTTCTGCAGCAGTCGAGGACATGGTTTTCAGCCCATCAAGGTCCGAAAGCTCGGTCTCCATAGGCTTGACCAGCAAGGTCTCTGAGTCTGTCGCAGAAATGCCGGGGAAGGGGACGGATACGAAAAGAGCCGGAATTTCGATATCCGGCTCGCCTTCTTTCGGCAACGACACATAGCAATACGCCCCGACGGCAATCGACAGGATGATAAAGGCTATGACCATCCGCGCCCGAGAGGCGGCCCAATCTACGATACCGGTCATTGGAGAACGTCCTCATAGGATGGAATGACAGGCACGCCGTCTGTGACAAATTCCTGACCGACCGTGATGATGTTCACTGTCTCGGGTAGGTCCGCAACCAGCATACCTTTCTGAGTGTCGCGCAGGATCGTAACGCCCATGAATTGCGCGGTCATATCGTCCGATACTGTACGCACGCCAATGTCGCCCTGATCGTTCAGGGTTAGCGCAGATTGCGGAACCAGATGCGCAGGCGCGCCTTCGGCTTGGATGCCGATTTCTACGGTTTGGCCCGCGCTGATCTGCAGGGCTGTGTTCGGTACATTGATTTCGACACGGAACGTGCGTGTCAGGGCGTCAGCGCGGCGGGAAACAAAGGACACGCGGCCTGTGATGGTCGACCCGTCGGTGAAACGCGCACCGGCCGGAGAACCCACGGCAATCTTGCCAACTTGCGTTTCAGGCACAAAGCCCACCAGTTTGATCGGGTCCAACTGAAGGATCGACGCACAATGGCCGCCAGCGGTCAGAAGCGCCCCGAGTTCGGCTGTGTCGGTCTCCAGAAGGCCCGCGAACGGTGCTTTGATGTCCAGCTTGGCGATGTCGTCCTTGGCACGGGCCACGCCTGCCTCGGCTGCTTGAATGGCCGCTTGGGCGCTTTCCAACCCGGCCTTGGCCGCTTCGACACCAGCCTGCGCCGACACAACCGCCGCTTCGCTACTGCGCAACTGGGCTGTGGCCGCCGCAACGCGGGTTTCCGAAGCAAAACCACCTTCGCTCAGGCGGCTTGCGGCTGTTTCGTTGATCTTGGCTTCGCTCAGTGCTGCATTGGCTTCGGCCAGGCGCGCCTCGGCCTCAGGTACGCGGGCTTGTGCCTCTGGCACGCCCGCCAGTGCGTTGGCGTAGGCAGCTTCAGCTTCGGCAAGCGATGTCTGGCGCGTGCCTGGGTCCAGTTTGCAGAGCAGTTCGCCTTCCTGAACAAAGGCACCTTTCCGCAGCGGTTCAGAAATAACCTTGCCTGCGGTTTCGGCCATTACGTCCACTTCGCGCATGGCTTCTGTTTCGCCGCGCAGGATGATCTGCGTATCGACCAACTGCGCCGTGCTTTTCATCGCCATGACCCGAACCTTGGCTTCGGTAGCCGGTTTTTCGGCCTCAGCTTCGGCTGTCTCGACCAGCGTATCGCCCTCTGTGCCCTGTTCTGTTTGCTCTGCCGGGGCAGTGCCGGTGGCAAATGCCATGACTTCATCCCGTTTCAGAACGACGCCATACAAAATCAGAGCGACCACAATCGCTGTTATCAACGGAACAATTCGCATTCAGTCAGGTCCTGTCGTCTTGGCCGGTCACGGCGGTCTTTGCATGAAAACAAGAAAATTTTAGGGCCGGTTCAATTTCGGTCCCGAAAACTCGGTCGAGCCAATCTGTGTCATGCTGCACTTGCAATGTAAACTAATCAGTTCAAATTCACTTTGAAAGCGATATTTAAATCGGAGAGAAAAGTTTCAACCCCTTCGCCGCTCTTGGCTTGTGTTTTCTCAGCAGGTAAGAGGGGACAACAATTCTTTCGGCACGAGGTTCGGTGTGAGCAATCCTGATAGTTTCATTGATGAAGTGACCGAAGAAGTGCGTCGCGACCAGATGTACGCGACACTGCGCAAATACGGCTGGATTGGCGTGCTGGCGGTTGCTTTGATCGTTGGTGGCGCGGCATGGCGCGAATATCAAAAAGCTCAGGAAACGGCCGCGGCACAGGCATTTGGCAATGCGCTGGTTGCAGCCTTGGAATCAGAGACACCCGAGGATCGCATCGCCGCGTTGTCCGAGGTTGATGCACCGACTGGCGCAGCTGAGTCCGTGCGGGCCATGTTGCTGGGTGCTGAGCAGGCCGCATCAGATCAGGAAGCGGCGGCTGCAGATACCATGGCGCAAGTCGGCGCAAACACTGACGCCCCCGAGATCTATCGCCAAATCGCGACCTTCAAGGCGCTCAGCAAGAACGACAGCAATCTGTCCGCGGAAGACCGCCGTGCCGGTTTTGTGGCCATGACACAGCCGGGCCATCCGCTGCGTTTGCTGTCTGAAGAACAAATCGCCCTGATCGAGATTGAAGCAGGCGAAACCGAAGCCGCGATTGCGCGCCTTCAGGCAATTCTTGTTGATGATGAGGCCACGCAGGGCTTGCGCCGTCGTGCGACACAGTTGATTGTGTCGTTGGGCGGTTCGTTGGTCGCTGGAAGTTAATGCGACAAAAAAGAAACGGGAGCGGGGCAACTATGACAACAGGACTTAAGATATCCGTTGCAGTTTTCGGGCTTGGCCTGCTGTCAGCATGCTCGCAGAGCGATCCGATCCTGCCGGGCGAGCGTTTGGCACTGCGCGCGGGCGACTTAGCCGCCGCTGCTGAGACAGAAAACCGCGCCTTGGCGGCCAATCTGCCTGCTGCCTTGTCCAACGGCCAGTGGGCGCAAAGCCCTGTCAGCCCCTTTGCACGCACCACCCATGCCGCGCTGCAACTGCCGCTGCAGCAGGTTTGGTCCACGTCCATCGGCGATGGTGACAAGCGCCGCAAGCGTTTGAACACGACGCCGGTATCGGATGGCGCGCGTATTTACACGATGTCTTCTGATCTGCGCATCACAGCGACCGATACTTCTGGTGCAGCGGTCTGGACCC
Organism: Thalassococcus halodurans; assembly: GCA_950096585.1. Taxonomy (GTDB): domain Bacteria; phylum Pseudomonadota; class Alphaproteobacteria; order Rhodobacterales; family Rhodobacteraceae; genus Thalassococcus; species Thalassococcus halodurans_A. The sequence continues at coordinate 7,473 of CATNDK010000109.1, forward strand.
ATCAGCTTGAAACACCGCGCGACAGCGCTGCCAGCGTTCAGGGTGGCGGTCTAGGTGTTGCCGATGGTGTACTGTATGCAACGTCAGGCTTGGGTCAGTTGACCGCGCTGGAGGCTGCTACAGGGTCTGTTGTCTGGACACAGGATCTGGACACGGTTGCCACCGGCGCGCCGACGATTTATGGCGGTCTGGTGTATCTGACGTCTGGCGATAACATCGGCTGGGCGATTGAAACTGACAGCGGTCGTGTTCGTTGGCAGACCGAAACTGTGGCCGATATCAACAACGTGGCCGGTGCTCCGGCACCTGCGCTGGAAGGCGACCGCGTGGTGTTCGGCTTTGGCAACGGTCAAATTCAGACGACTTTCCGTCAAGGCGGCTTGTCCTTGTGGTCCAGCGAAATTGCAGGCCAGCGCAAAGGCCGCGCGGTTAACACAGTCGGCGATATCACGGGTGATCCTGTGATCGCTGACGGTAGCCTATATGCCGGCAATCACTCTGGCAGCATGGCAGGTTTCGACCTGTTCTCGGGCGACCGCAAATGGACCCTTGCAGAAGGTGCGCTGCACCAGCCGTGGGTTGCGGGCGGCTCTGTATACTTTGTGTCAGACCTGAATGAACTCAAGCGCGTCGACGCAGAAACCGGCGAACAGATCTGGTCGGTCGAGCTGCCCGGCTGGGTGCCTTCCGCACGTCCGCACAAACGCCGCGACCGGTCGTACGTGAACTACGGCCCGATCCTGGCCGGTGGTCAGTTGATCGTTGCATCCTCGGATGGCGCGATCCGTATGTTCAACCCCGAAGACGGCGCGTTGACTTCGCAAGTCGACATTCCGGGCGGCGCAACCACATCGCCCATCGTCGTCAACGGCACGCTTTATGTTGTGTCGAAAAAGGGCACACTTTTCGCGTATCGTTGATTGCCCGCAACCTGAACGGTCAGCCCATGTGATTGGGCTGGACATGGTTCCGGCAACGACGTAAACGCTGCGCCTTGATCAAGCTACGGAACCGAAATGTCATTCACACTCGCCATCGTTGGACGGCCCAATGTCGGAAAGTCCACATTGTTCAACCGACTTGTTGGCAAAAAGCTGGCGTTGGTGGATGACCAGCCCGGTGTCACACGTGACTTGCGTGAAGGTGCCGGCAAATTGGTGGATCTGCGCTTTACCGTGATCGACACCGCCGGTCTGGAAGAGGCGACGGATGAATCCTTGCAAGGCCGGATGCGTAAGCTGACCGAACGCGCTGTGGATATGGCCGATATCTGCCTGTTTATGGTGGATGCTCGCACGGGTATCACCCCGACCGACGAAGTCTTTGCCGAAATCCTGCGCAAGCGTGCGGATCACGTTTTGCTTGCTGCGAACAAGGCCGAAGGCCGCGCGGGCGAGCGCCTGCCCGTCCCCACGGGCTGGCGCTTTGCCACCTCACGCTGACCTCAGAGCGGGGAGGTATGCGGCACCATA
>CATNDK010000110.1 GCA_950096585.1 Thalassococcus halodurans
CCGTACGAGATCAACCAGATGGGCATCAGCCGGGTGTTCCAGACGCCCGAGATCTTCGGCGACCTGACGGTGATGGAGAACATGATGATCCCGCTCTTCGCCAAGCGCGACGGAGCCTTCCGGATGCACGCGATCGAAGCGGTGAGCAGCGAAAAGGGCCTGCGCGAAGAGGCCGAGAAGATGCTCGACGAGGTCAATATGCTGGACAAGCGCAACATGCACTCTGCGTCGATGTCCCGTGGTGACAAACGCCGTCTGGAAATGGCCATGTGTCTGGTTCAAAAGCCCAAGCTGCTTTTGCTGGACGAACCGACAGCCGGTATGGCGCGGGCCGATACAAACAACACCATCGACCTGCTTAAAACCATCAAGGCACGCGGCGACATCACCATGTGTATCATCGAACACGACATGCACGTCGTCTTCTCGCTGGCAGACCGGATCACCGTTCTGGCGCAGGGTACACCGCTGGTCGAAGACACGCCTGAAAACATCAAGGGGCATCCGAAAGTTAAGGAAGCCTACCTTGGTGAAGCGGCTTAAGGAGACATGACAATGAACGCGAAGCCTGAGTTCAACAAGAATGCCAACCACGCCGAAACGGCGCCGGCATTCCTGTCTGTCTGGGACATGCACTCGTACTATGGCGAAAGCTATATCGTTCAGGGCATCTCCTTTAACGTTCACGAAGGTGAAATCCTTGCTCTGCTTGGCCGAAACGGCGCGGGCAAGACCACCACGCTTCGGTCCATCGCGCGTATGGGCGATCCGCAGGTGATGAAGGGCGAGATCTGGCTGGATCACCAGCCGCTGCACAAGATGGAGTCCTATCAGGCGTCCGCAGCGGGTCTGGGTCTGGTTCCGGAAGATCGCTGCATCATCCCCGGCCTGACCGTTGAAGAGAACCTTCAGCTGGCACAGATCGCACCGCCCATCGGTTGGTCGATCGACCGTCTCTACGACCTGTTCCCGCGCCTGAAAGAGCGTCGCAAGCAGGAAGGCGTGACACTGTCGGGTGGTGAACAGCAGATGCTTGCCATCGCGCGCGCACTGGCCCGTGACGTAAAGGTTCTGCTTCTGGACGAACCCTACGAAGGTCTGGCGCCGGTTATCGTTGACGAGATCGAGAAAACCCTGCGTCTGATTAAAGAACAGGGCATGACAACGATCCTCGTTGAACAAAACGCCGTTCGCGCCTTGCAGCTGGCTGATCGCGCCATCATTCTGGACACCGGCTCTGTCGTATTTGATGGAACCGCGAAGGAAGTGTTGGATAACGCCGAGCTGCGCGCCGAATACCTGGCAATCTAAGCTACTCTCGAGCTTAAAAATTGCCAAAAGGTCGGGGGCGAACGTTTCCGGCCTTTTATATAAAGCATTTCCCTAATTGGTGGCCCAGTGGGGCGACCGCATGAGGAGGACAGTGAGATGACCACTACATACCCGCCCAGCGACGAATTGAAGTCGAAGGCACATGTGGATGCCGCAAAATACGATGAGATGTATGCGCGTTCGATTTCCGATCCGGAAGGTTTTTGGGGCGACGTCGCAGAGCGTATCGATTGGATCAAAAAGCCGACCAAAATCAAGAACACCTCGTTCGCACCCGGCAACATTTCGATTAAATGGTTTGAAGACGGATCGCTTAACGTAGCGGCCAACTGTATTGACCGCCATCTTGCCACGCGCGGCGACCAGACTGCTATCATCTGGGAACCCGATGATCCGGAAGAAGCCGCTCAGTACATCACCTACAAAGAACTTCATGGCAGCGTCAGCCGCATGGCAAACGTTCTGAAGTCTTTGGGTGTCGAACGCGGTGACCGCGTCATCATCTATCTTCCGATGATCCCTGAAGCTGCCTACGCGATGCTGGCCTGTGCGCGCATCGGCGCGATCCACTCGATCGTATTCGCTGGCTTCTCGCCGGACGCTCTGGCAGCCCGTGTTCAGGGCTGTGACGCGAAAGTGGTTATCACAGCAGACGAAGCCCCGCGCGGCGGCCGCAAAACTCCGCTGAAAACCAACGCGGACAAGGCCCTGCTGCACTGCGATGAAGACGTCAAATGTCTGGTGGTCAAGCGCACCGGCGGTCAGACCACATGGGTTGATGGCCGTGACTTCGACTATAACGCCATGGCAGCCGAGGCGAGCGCAGACTGCCCGCCCGCAGAAATGAACGCAGAAGACCCGCTGTTCATTCTGTACACCTCCGGCTCGACCGGTCAGCCCAAGGGTGTTGTGCACTCGACCGGTGGTTACCTGACGTATGCGGCCCTGACGCACGAAGTGACCTTCGATTACCATGATGGCGACGTCTACTGGTGTACAGCTGACGTGGGTTGGGTCACAGGCCACAGCTATATCGTCTACGGCCCGCTGGCCAATGGCGCCACCACGCTGATGTTCGAAGGTGTTCCCACCTACCCCGACGCAAGCCGCTTCTGGCAGGTTTGCGAAAAGCACAAGGTGAACCAGTTCTACACTGCCCCGACAGCGATCCGTGCGCTGATGGGTCAGGGCGAAGAGTTCGTCACCAAATGCGATCTGTCCGATCTGCGCATTCTGGGTACCGTGGGCGAGCCCATCAACCCCGAGGCGTGGAACTGGTACAACACCGTTGTCGGCAAGGGCAAATGCCCGATCGTTGACACATGGTGGCAGACAGAAACCGGTGGCCACCTGATGACCCCGCTTCCGGGTGCGCACGCGACCAAGCCGGGTGCCGCGATGAAGCCGTTCTTCGGCGTTCAGCCGGTAGTTCTGGAGCCGACCACAGGCGAAGAGATCCACGAATTCCCGACCGAGGGCGTTCTGGCGATCAAAGACAGCTGGCCGGGTCAGATGCGTACCGTCTGGGGCGACCACGAGCGTTTCGAGAAGACGTATTTCGCAGACTACAAGAACTACTACTTCTCGGGCGACGGCTGCCGTCGTGACGCAGATGGCGACTACTGGATCACAGGCCGCGTCGATGACGTGATCAACGTCTCCGGTCACCGCATGGGCACAGCCGAGGTCGAATCCGCGCTGGTTGCACATGAGAAAGTCGCAGAAGCGGCCGTTGTGGGTTACCCGCACGACATCAAGGGTCAGGGCATCTATTGCTATGTCACCCTGATGAACGGCGAAGAGCCTTCGGACGAGCTTCGTAAGGAACTGCGCACATGGGTCCGCACCGAAATCGGCCCGATCGCGTCGCCTGACCTGATCCAGTGGGCCCCCGGTCTGCCGAAGACACGCTCGGGCAAGATCATGCGCCGCATCCTGCGCAAGATCGCCGAAAACGACTATGGCGCGTTGGGCGATACATCGACACTGGCCGATCCGTCGGTTGTCGATGATCTGATCAAAAACCGCATGAATCGCTGATCTCCCCCCAGCGAAACAGAAACCGCCGCCCCATTCGGGCGGCGGTTTTCTTTTGCGGGACCGAAAGTCGCGGTCAGGCTTTCTTCCCTGCCCGCTGATCGACCGGATCAAGCTAAACACTCGGCCATCAGTTGCCGGTCATTAACCTTAATAAGTGAAATCTGAACGATCTGCTTAAGACTTGGTTTATATTGTTCATTGTGGGGGCAGCGACTTCGGAACCTGCCATGAAGATTTCACCAATTCAGAGTGTTAGCCACTCTTCCCTCTTCCTCTCGCTTGCGGACAGGCACATCCGCACGACGCAAGAAAAAGAGGACAAACCGATCCCCGAACCCGCAACGGCAAAAGAAAAACTGGACTATGTGTTACGCCATCCCAGCGATCATTTTGCCCCGCCGTCGATCATGCAACTGCGGATCGAAGCGCTTTTGGAAAGCTCGAAAGACGACGAAATCTCGGGATCAAACCGCACTCCGCTCTTGCCTTCTGAGTGACGCTCCGTCATTTCCCTGACCGGCAACGCTTTTATCGCGGCGCAGGTTAGCCTATATCGGGCTAAATGTCGCATACGCGGATTGAGCAGACGTTACCGATCGAGGTTGGGAATGACACAGAAAAAACATGACTCTGACGTGGAATTCATTCAGGCGCTGGCAGAACTGCTGCGCGAAAATGATCTGAGTGAACTTCAGGTAAAACGCGAATACGGCGATAATGACAGCCTGAACGTCCGGGTCAGCCGTATGATGCAGGCCGCCCCAGTTGCGGTTCAGGTTCCTGCCGCCGCACCGGCCGCAGCCCCCGCGCCCGTAGCGGCCCCTGCCGCCGCAGCCGCGCCTGCAGCCGACGCAAACGACGATCCGGCATCGCACCCCGGCGCGGTGACATCGCCGATGGTCGGCACTATCTACATGCAGCCCGAACCCGGTGCACCGTCCTTCATCAAAGTGGGCGCGACCGTGAACGAAGGCGACACGCTTCTGATCGTTGAAGCGATGAAGACCATGAACCACATTCCGGCCCCGCGCGCTGGCACCGTCAAGCGCATCCTGGTCGAAGACGGGTCGCCCGTCGAATTCGGCGCACCGCTCGTCATCCTCGAGTGAGGTTGCAATGTTCGACAAAATTCTAATCGCCAACCGTGGTGAAATTGCGCTTCGCGTCGTCCGTGCGTGCCGCGAGATGGGTATCAAATCCGTCGCGGTGCATTCGACAGCCGACAGCGATGCGATGCACGTGCGTATGGCCGATGAATCCATCTGCATCGGCCCGCCGCAGTCCACCAACAGCTATCTGTCGATCCCCGCGATCATCGCAGCCTGCGAAGTGACCGGCGCGCAAGCCATCCACCCCGGATATGGCTTCCTGTCGGAAAACGCAAAGTTCGTGCAGATCGTCGAAGATCACGACCTGACGTTTATCGGCCCCCGCGCTGAACACATCCGCGTCATGGGCGACAAGATCACCGCCAAAGACACCATGAAAGAACTGGGCGTGCCTTGCGTTCCCGGCTCTGACGGTGGCGTGCCTGATCTGGAAACGGCCCTGAAAGTCGGCGAAGAGATCGGCTATCCAGTGATCATCAAAGCCACTGCAGGTGGCGGTGGTCGTGGTATGAAGGTTGCGAAAAACGCGGCTGAAATGGAAAAGGCGTTCTATACAGCGCGTTCCGAAGGCCAGTCGAACTTTGGCAACGACGAAGTTTACATCGAAAAGTACCTGACCACGCCGCGCCACATCGAAATTCAGGTGTTCGGCGATGGCAAAGGCAACGCGGTCCATCTGGGCGAACGTGACTGTTCCTTGCAGCGCCGCCACCAGAAAGTGTTTGAAGAGGCCCCAGGCCCCTGCATCACACCGGAAGAACGCGCAGCCATTGGTAAAACCTGTGCCGATGCGGTTGCCCGCATCAAATACGCAGGCGCTGGCACCATCGAGTTCCTCTATGAAAAGGGCGAGTTCTATTTCATCGAAATGAACACCCGTCTTCAGGTGGAACACCCTGTGACCGAAGCGATCTTTGGCCAAGACCTTGTGCGCGAACAAATCCGTGTCGCCGCTGGTCTGCCGCTGTCCTTCTCGCAAGAAGATCTAAAGCTGAACGGCCACGCGATCGAAGTCCGGATCAATGCGGAAAAACTGCCGAACTTCTCGCCCTCTCCGGGCAAGATCACGCAGTACCACGCGCCGGGTGGCTTGGGTGTGCGGATGGATTCGGCGCTTTATGACGGCTATTCCATCCCGCCCTATTACGACAGCTTGATCGGCAAGCTGATCGTACACGGTCGCGACCGTCCCGAGGCCTTGGCGCGTCTGTACCGAGCCTTGGGCGAGTTGATCGTAGATGGCGTGGACACAACGATCCCGCTGTTCGATGCGCTTCTGCAAGAGCCCGACGTTCTAAGCGGGGATTACACAATCCACTGGTTGGAACAGTGGCTTGAAAAGACGATAGAACAAAGCTGACCGCGAGCGCCATGATAACCCCCGATCTGCTGCTACACGCATATCGGTCCGGCCTGTTTCCAATGGCCGAAACACGGGACGACCCGGATATCTTCTGGGTCGACCCCCGAAAGCGCGGCATCTTTCCGCTCGACAACTTTCGTATTTCCAGAAGCCTTGCAAAAACGCTGCGCCGTGACGCCTATCAGGTGACGCTGAACCGCGATTTTGAAGGTGTTATGACTGCCTGTGCAGATCGCGAAGAAACCTGGATCAACGATCAGATTTTCGACCTCTACGCGCAACTGTTCGACCTAGGGCATGCCCACTCGATCGAGGTATGGGATGACGGGGTTCTGATTGGCGGGATCTACGGCGTGACCATCGGCAGCGCCTACTGCGGGGAAAGCATGTTCTCGCGCAAACGGGACGCCAGCAAGATCGCGCTGGCATGGCTGGTAGATCACCTGAACCGCTGTGGCTTTACCCTGTTCGACACGCAGTTCCTGACACCGCATCTGGCCTCTCTTGGCGCGATCGAAATACCGCGCGCGGCGTATCACCAAAGGTTACAGGATGCTTTGCAGCTGGATGCGGATTACACCGCCCATCCGCTTGCTGACAGCGGTCAGGACGTTGTGCAGCGCAACGGCCAGACGTCGTAGCGCGAATGCTCCATCGGGTTCAGCGCGGGCGACGAAGCCACCATCCAGCCGCTGTAAACCTCGGCGTCGTCATTGACGTCACGAATTGTTAGAAAGGCATAGGCATCGCCTGACGGGTTGCCATCGGGATACCGGCAGTCTTCCAGAACGATTTCGATATGCCCGAACTTGGTCAGGCCACCGGGCGACAGTTCGATATCGTAAAGCTGGCCTGTCAGCTTATCCAAGCCGCGCAGAATCGCACCCGTACCTGTTGCTGTCGCCTCTTGCGCCTGCCCTGCAGTGACCATGGCCATGCAGAGCGCCAATGAACCAAAGAAACGGTTCATCTTATTCGGGGCTCCACGCCTCGTAGTCGCTACGGTCTGCGGGCTTTTCACGGCGCAGGGACCCTGCAGGTGCATAGGCCAGTGCCGTGCCTGTAAGGTTTTCCAGATGCGGCTTTTCCCACGGCTTGTGCGCCAGCGGGCGATCTGTGGGCGCATCTTTGAAGGTATGGTGCAGCCAACCGTGCCAATCGGGGTCAACACGCGATGCTTCCGCCTCGCCGTTGAAGATCACCCAGCGGCGTTTGCCATCGGCGGTCTGGTAGAAAATATTGCCCTGAGCATCTTCGCCGACCTTCTGGCCCTTACGCCATGTGAACAGCTGAGTATTCAGGGTCTGGCCGTTCCACCAAGTCACAGCACGCAGCAATGTGTTAAGAATGCCCATAGCATCGCCTCCGATCACTTGGCTGTGGTATGCCCGATCCATACGCCGACGTCCAGATGATCCCGCACACTTCACGCGATATGGGCGCGTATTTGCACGGAATTTTACGAAGGACTGTGGCGAATGCCCCGCTATCTTCAGGCATTGTTGCCAAACCAGCAGCTTTTTCCGTGCAAATCCGATGGCGATGCGTATTTTGACGAAAAAACAAATGAGCAGTCCATGACCAAAACCGAGATCGCAGTTGAATGCCATGGCGTCCGCGTGCCCGCGTCGCCGTACCTGAACGAAACACGCATCGAACGGATCGCCCAAGCCCGCTATGAAGGCGACGAAATCAAGGGCGCGCTTTTGGTCACGACTGAAAAAGACCGTGTTCTGGAAATGGGCTCGGGCCTTGGGATTGTGGGCGCTGTGTGTACGCTGAACGCCAAGCCGGAACGCGTCATTTCGTTCGAAGCCAACCCCGATATGTTGCCGCATATCAATGCGTTGTACAAAGAAAACGACCTGGCAGACCGTATCGAGGTACGCAACCAGTTGGTAATTGCGAACCCGGATCGTCCGGCCACAATGACATTCCACGTACAGAACTCTTTCTTAGGCTCGTCGCTGATCGCCAAAGCCAACCGCCGCACGCGCGAAGTCGAGATTCCCACCGTCAGCTTTGCCGAGGTGGTCGAAGAGCTGAAGCCCACGGTCCTGCTGTGTGACATCGAGGGCGGCGAGCTGGACCTCTTGGAGCACGCCGATCTAAGCGGCATTCGTGCTATCGTGATGGAATTCCATCCTGAAGCCTACGAAGTGGAAGGCATGCGCAAGTGCAAACGCATCCTGACGCAGGCAGGCTTTGAGAAAAACGAAGACGTGTCGACCCGTAAGGTCTGGACCTGCACGCGCGAGGTATAAGCGTGAGCGACGACGACATCGACGATGCCGATACACCCGACGCCCGGATCACGCAGCCCAAGCCGCTGCCCGATGGCGGCTGGTCGCATGAAATCGAACATCTGGAAAAGGCGCTTGTCGTCCCCGCCACAGAAAGCGCGTTCCAGCAGAAGGCAGGCATTCTGCGTGCCGATGGGTCCTATTGTGACACCGGTGCTTTCTGGCGCAATTTCAGGCCTCTGACAGTCGAACCAGACAAGCCCGACGGCGACGTAGAGAAACTGGAAGGTCGTTGGCTTTGGGGAGGCGTTCTGTGGGTGCACTTCGGGCATTTCCTTGTGGAAAGCACGGGGCGCCTTTGGGGGCTGGATGCCCTGGCATCGCCTCCGGACGGGATCGTCTTTATCTCGAAACGGCCTGCCCGTGGCGATCAGACCGAAGGCTTTCAACGCGCGTTTTTTGAACTATGCGGGATCGACCTGCCGATCAAGGTGCTGACAGCCCCGACCGAGGTCGAAGAGCTTGTGGTTCCGGGACAAGGCTTTGGGTTGGGTGACATCGTCCGCGGGACGCCGCAGTTTCGAACATTTGCGCAGACGCGCATCGGTGCGGATGTCGAACCCGAAGGGCCTGAAAAGCTGTACATCTCGCGCAGCGAACTGGGTCTGAACAAGGGTGGACTAATCGGCGAAACCCAGATCGAAGAATATCTGGCCGCCGACGGGTACGAAATCTTTCACCCGCAGAAGCATGACATGCGCACCCAGATCGCGCGTTATAAGGCCGCGAAACACGTCATCGCGGCCGAAGGAAGCGCGCTGCATCTGTTCGGGATGGTCGGGCAACCCCAT
>CATNDK010000111.1 GCA_950096585.1 Thalassococcus halodurans
CGGGCCGGGCCTCGTGCAATCGGTGCTGGAACCCGGGGCGCGCGGGCGCCCCGGATTTCCGCTGGTCCTGGCCTTTGGCACGTTGACGGCGGCCTGCCTGATCCTTGGCTACACCGCACCGGAAACCGCGCTGACCTGGCGGCTGTCGCTGTCGCTGGCCTCTGGCCTGGCCGTGGCGCTGACGCTCTGGTCCCGCGGGGCGCCCGCCTTGCAAGAGCTGGCGGCGCTGCCGGTGCTGACACTGCTGGCGCTGATCGGCGCACCGGATCTGAACGCGCCTGCTCAGGATGCCCTGACGGCGCGGTTCATCGCCGGACAGGAGCTGACGGAACAGCGCATGATGATGGATTTCACGCTGATCCTGCTGGCGGCTGTGTTGCCGGGATTGGCCGCGGCCTGGCGCAGCCTGCAACCCGGTGGCCATGCCGCCTGGGCGGCAGCCGCGGGCCTGATCGCGCCTCTGGCGGGATTGGCGCTGGAGTTCGGCTGGCGCCCGACGATGATAATCGGCCCCTGGCCGTGGGCGCTGCACGCACTGGCCTTGGCCGCGCTGATGGTGGCCAAGGCCACGCGGTTTGCCCGCGCCGATGCCACGGACCGGTTGCGGCCCGCCCTGGCCACGGTGTCGGCGCTGGCCTGCATCGCCGTCGCGGCGGGCGCGAACTTCGGCCCCTCGTCCACCGCCAGCGCATAGGTGCCGACCTGATCCACCTGCTCGGCCATGGACGAGATGGTGTTGGACAGCGAGCTGAAGACGCGACCAAATGACTGGGCGATTTTGCCCCATTCGCCGCTAAACTTGGACGCGTCGAAATCGAACGCAAGGTTGCCGTCGACAATCGCATCGGAAATGTCACCGATGTTCTTGTTCAGCTCTTTCACGTTGGTGCGGAATTCATCGATGATGTTGTTGATGAAGACCTTCTTACGCGGCAGGCGCGGCATGTCGGCATCAAAGTTGCCCTGACCGAACGCCTCGAAGACGGCCATTGCGCCTTTCTTCGTGTCGATGTGCGCCTGAACCATGTCGTTGACCATCTGGGCCGCGTCGGCGATTGCCTTGGCTTCGAACTTGGTCGTGTCGCACATAACGTCGATGTCGCCTTCGTCATGGGCATCAGACATGCGCTGCATCTCGGACAGCAGAAGTTTGAACTGACCCATCTGGAAATCGACGCGTTTCTTGGCTTCGACTTCGGGCGTCGCGTCATTCAGTTCGACCACATAGGCTTCGACCTCGTTCGCGTCGTTGCGCAGCGGGACCGTGCGGAACCGCATAACGATGCCGTTCACGTTGATTTCCGAGTCTTTGTACGCACCGAGGTTTTTCAGAACCTGACGCTGGTGTTCTGCGTTTTTGTGGTAGCGATGGATCGACCCACCCACGACTTCCGAGACACGGAAGCTGGGCATCACTTCTTGCATGGTTTTCTCGGCAGCCGAGAAAACTTCGACGGTTTTGTTGTTCACATAACGGATGATGTGATCCGCATCCGCAATCAGGATACATGCATTGAGGTTGTCGTATGCCTGCGTGAACTCAGGCGAGTACCAGCGATCAGCAGACGGTTTACCCTGATCCGATTTCGGTTGTGTAGTCATATCATTATTCCTGTTTGACGCAGCCTTGGCGGCATTGGGGGAGGAAGCGACCTTAGCAACGGCTTCAACTTGCTCCGGGTTTAGTTGATTTGCGGCATTTCCCGCTCCCGCTGTCTGATCCTCCTCCCCCTTTGGCAGATCAGACTTGGGTTTTTTCCTGCTGGCGCCGCTTGTTCCGACGCGACGGGTCGGTTTCTTGGTCATGGCGGCTGCCTCATGTGAATTTTCCATTTTTTCGGCCCCACCAGCGAATTCGGTTGGAGCGTGTGACGTTTCTCGTCGGCACGGATCAGAGCGCGTTCTGGTGCAAACGCCGGTGCCCAAATGGTCCCGAACACGCCCGCAAGATCACGCAACGCCGACACGGTTGTCCGGCATTGGCTCTGCATCAGGCTGAAGGGAATTTGGAACAGACGCTTCATCATTGGCCTCAGCTCAGATCCGGCATTTTCAGATCGGAATCAGACACAAGCGCATGCACATCCAGAAGGATCGCCAGCCGGTCTTCGATGCGGGCCAGCGCGCTGACCATGCTTTTGCCTTCGCCACCGCCAAAGTTGCCGGTGCGGTCGATCTTGTCTGCGGGGACATCCAGAACCTCGCTGACACGGTCGACGATCAGCCCGATGGGAGCGTCATCCACTTCAAGCACGATAACAACGGTGCGCTCATCATAGGGGCGCTCTTCGATTCCGAAACGCAGGCGCACGTCCATCAACGGGATCACCTTGCCACGCAGGTTGATCACACCTTTGATGTAATGCGGCACATCCGGCACGCTCATGATGGTTTGCATTCCGACGATCTCGGTCACCATCCCGATGGAGACGCCATAAGATTCATCGCCGACCGCAAAGGTCAGATACATCGACTCGATCCCATCGGAGTCGACGATCGGCATTGCCGCCGCTTCTGTTTTTGCCTCGACTGCTTCTGTCTGGCTCATGGTTCAATTCCTCTCAGCTTTGCGACAACGCAATTCCCCCTGTACGGGTGGAATGCGGTGCAGGTTTCGTGCCGACCGATCCGAGCAAGGTTTTGGAAATGTTGCTCAGTGGCACTTGCGCCTCAGAGGCGCCGTTTTCCCAGGCACGCGCAGGCATGCCGTAGACCTCGGATGTGGGTTCATCTTGTGTAAATGTACGACCGCCAGCCCTGCGAATGTTAAGAAGTCCCTCGGCTCCGTCGCGGCCCATACCCGTCAGGATAGCCGCCGAAAGGCTTGGACCGCAGGTCTCGGCAAGGGACTTGAACAGCACGTCGACCGAAGGTCGGGAGAAGCACACATGTTCGCCTTCGGTCAGGCGCACATACAAACCGCTGCGCTTTTTCTCGACGCTCATATGACGGTCGCCACCCGGTGCGATCAGGACCAGACCAGAGCGTAGCTGATCACCGTCCTCGGCTTCCTTCACTTCACATTTACAAAGCGTATTCAAACGCTTAGCGAATGCTGCGGTAAACCCTTCCGGCATGTGCTGAACAATGACGGTTGCGGGACAATCTTCAGGGAAAACGGGCAAAAGCACTGTCAGCGCTTGCACGCCACCTGTAGATGATCCGATGGCGACGACCCAGTCATCCGCCACACCTTTGAAGATCGGTGCAGGCGATGCCGCGACGGTGGCGCCACTTTTTGCCACGCGGGCCATGCTGGCCGCACGCACCCTGCGCACAACGTTGCAAACATTGCCTGTTTCCGAGCGATCCCCCAAAGACAAAAGGCTTTTATCGATGACATCCACCGCGCCCGCTTCGAGCGCTTTGATCGTCATCGACGCGCCGCGTTGGGTGTGCGCTGAAATCACCAGTGTGCCCACCGGAGTTTTCGCCATGTAGTCCTTCAAAAGATCCAGGCCGTTTTCGCCAGGCATCTCAAGATCAAGGGTGATGACGTCGGGACGGTGCAATGACATCATGGCGCGCGCTTCGGCAGCACCTGCTGCGGCGCCAACCACGTCGATGTCTTCGTCGGTGCTCAGGACGTTCGTCAAAAGCTGACGGAACATCGAGCTGTCATCGACGACCAGAACTTTGATCCGTTTTCTACGAAGGGTCATTCTGCCCTCCTGTGGATACCTGTGGCGACAGGTTCCCAGCGCGTATCAAGATCACGAATGGACTCGGTCACCGAGGTGATCAGATAGCCGCCGGGTTCGGTGACTTCATAAATGGCCTCTAGGGTCGCCCGCTGATCATCGCGGTCGAAATAATAGAGGATGTTGCGGCAGAACACGACTTGGAACGGATTGATAAAGGGATAGGGCTGCGCCTTGAGGTTCATCCGGCGAAAGGTGCAACAAGACTTCAGCATGTCCTTCACCGCGAACGTGTTCGGGTTTAGTGCCGTGAAATACTTGTGAACCAAGCGACGCTCGGTCTTGTCCAGCTGTTTGAGTTGGTAGACGCCCTGCTCTGCTTGTTCGACCACGGGCCCGCTGATGTCCGTGCCCAGTATGTGCAACCGCGACAACGCCTCTTCGCCGAATTCCTCAGCGATCATAACGGCAACTGTATAGGCCTCATCCCCAGACGACGCAGCCGCACTCCAGATACGCATTTCGCGCTTTTTCTGGAGATAGGGCATGACGATCTGGCGGAACCTGTCCAGAACTTCGGGTTCGCGAAAGAAATATGTGTGGTTGGTGGATGCAGCATGCATCACCGCCAGTTGCACGTCTTCTTTCTGTTCTTCCAAAAGCCCGTGGGCCAGATCGTTCAGATCTTTGTAGGAAAACGACTGGTTCACGCGCGCCAGTCGCTGACGCAGAACTGCGCTTTTGTGTTCAGGGAACGTAATTCCGCAGCGTGAACTAAGCCAATCCCGAATTGCATCATAGGCCGGCTGGTCGGTGACGATCATTTATCGCCCCCCACAGCAAGGCGTTCGCAATCAAGCACGATCGCCACTTCCCCAGTTGCTAGCAACGCGCACCCCCAGCTGGCACGCACTTGTGCCAGCGCACCGGTGAGCGGTTTCATGACCACCTGCTGGCGGTCCAAGACTTCATCTACGGGCACTGCGATGTGCCCCCGCGCTGTCGAGAAAACGATCGAGACCATGTCCGACAGCGGACGAATTTCTTTGCGGCAGTTCCTGTAGAACGTCTCAAGTCGCCGGACAGGGATAAACTTGCCGCGCAGCTTCAGCATCTCCGTGCCATTGTCAGCCGAGATTTCAACGGACTCAGACCCTGTCGGTTTGACGATTTCGTGGATGTCTTCGACCGGCACAGTGAACAACTGGTTGCCAAGCCGCAGTAGGATAGAATCCAAGAACGCCAGCGATACAGGAATGTGCAAAGAAACCGAGGTGCCATTTCCGGCCTCGGAATCCACAGCAATCCGTCCACGCAGGTCTTTCATTGTGGTGTTCAACACGTCCATGCCGACACCGCGTCCGGACAGCGTGGTAACGGCCTCAGCCGTGGAAAAGCCAGGTTCAAAAATACACTTCCACAGCGTTGATGGTTCCGGCTCTTCATCAGGGCCAAAGAACCCGCGCTTGCGGGCGATCTTGAGGATTTTTTCACGGTTCAGACCACGGCCGTCATCAATGACCTGAATACGAACCTCACTGCCGACCTGCGCCGCACCCAGAATGATCGTGCCTTTGTCCGACTTTCCGGCAGCGACGCGTTCGTCTGGTGGTTCAAGCCCATGGTCGGCCGAGTTCCGCACGACGTGCAAAAGCGGGTCGTACAAACGGTCAGCGACCAGCTTGTCGATCGCAGTGTC
Organism: Thalassococcus halodurans; assembly: GCA_950096585.1. Taxonomy (GTDB): domain Bacteria; phylum Pseudomonadota; class Alphaproteobacteria; order Rhodobacterales; family Rhodobacteraceae; genus Thalassococcus; species Thalassococcus halodurans_A. The sequence continues at coordinate 5,341 of CATNDK010000111.1, forward strand.
TTCGCCCCTTAGTTCAAGGTCGATCTTTTTGCCCGTCTCGCGTTCCAGTTCGCGCACCATCCGTTTCAGACGGCGGAACACCTCGGACACAGGAACCAGCCGCAATTCGGTGGCGGCGTCCTGCACTTCTCGGACAATCATGGACAGGCGATGGGACGCGGCTTCGAAGTCAACCAGATCAAGATCCTGCAAATCAGGAGAGTTGATCGTTTCGGACACTGAGAGAGACAATTCGCTGACAAGATCCATCAAGCGCCCGATCTTGTCGGACGACACGCGCATCAGCGCGCCAGCGGCAGACTTCTCCGTCGCTTGCTCGGGTTGCACGCTCATATTGCGCGCTCGCTGATTGCGGCGCATGAGATGTCATGCTGCCGTGTGTACTTGTGGTTCATCATGCTATTGGGGTCCTCTTGGGAACCGTGCGGGTGCACAAAACGGCTCTGCAAACTGCATGCCAGCACCCGCGCCCAAAGATCAGGCAGCGTCTTCCGAGTTGCCTTCAAAGTTGAAAATACAAACGCCTTCGAAGCCCGTTGACCGGAATAGGAAGGTCTTCTTCATCGTGTCGATGAATCCTCCGTGATTTTTCTCAAAGTTCTTGAGGTCGCTTACCGACGGAAAGAACAGATTAACCGAGATATCGCCCTCCTTGCTGATCAGAACGGTCAGCCCGGAAAGAGAGCATTCTGGAATGGCATTGCCGAGCGTTTCCGTAACAAACGGGGCAGCTATCTGAGCGGCATCCAGTGTCGGGAACTTAAGATGATATGTTTTTGACAACATGTGTTTGCCTGTGAGTGTTTGCTTTGGACCAAACTGAAAAACGGTCACAGCGCGGAAAAGTTGAGATGAATAACTCAGGAAGCGTGAATATCTTTGGATATCAGACGCTTCGTTTGACGCCGTTTTCCGGAATTTCGTTTCACTGGGCACCTCAAAGACAGGTACGTTCAGCAAAAGGCGCGTCAAAGACCTGACGATGTCGGCAAAAATCACCTCCTCGGGCGACGATTTGCCGTCATTTTAGGGTGTCGGCCTTCTATAAATGGCATTTCCACCCTCCATTTTAGTGGTTTTAGCCAGTTTTTTCGCAAAATATCGATTTGGCACGATCCCTGCCTAGTAGTCTGCGTCGGTAATAAGAGAGGCAGCCATGACGCAGATTTTCGTTCTCAATCAAGACTTTGCAGCAGCTGAATCCTTGGTCGATCTTCTGACGCGACGCCGCCTGACAGTGGCATGTGCATCGCTGGAAGAGGCCACAGAAAAAGCCGACACGTTTGTTTGTGCCGCCGAAGTCGAAACAGCCCTTGGCGGACAGAAAGAACTGATCGCGAAAGCCCGCCAGATCGGCGCGACACGCATGGTCGTTGTCACCTGCGATGCGGATCACTTCGAACGTAGCGAAGATCTGGGTGGACGCCTGCAGCGCGTTTCCCTGCCGAAGTGCGATGCAGCCCCTTTGCGCAACGCCCCCCTAATGATGCTGGCTGAACTTCTGGGCACACCTTATGGCGGTATGATCGCTGGTGCCGAGACGACCGGCAACCTGATGGACCTTGCCCAGCGCGTCGCACAGTTTGACGTCAGCGTCTTCATCAACGGCCCGACAGGCAGCGGCAAAGAGGTTCTGGCCCGCCACCTGCACAACAGCTCGCCCCGTGCCGACAAACCTTTCGTCGCAATCAACTGCGCCGCGATCCCTGAAAACATGCTGGAAGCCATGCTGTTCGGCCACGAAAAAGGGTCGTTCACCGGCGCGAACACCGCGAACAAAGGCATCATGCGCGCAGCCGACGGCGGCACGCTGTTGCTGGACGAGATTTCGGAAATGCCGCTGGGTCTTCAGGCCAAACTGCTGCGCGTTCTTCAGGAAAAATCCGTCACGCCCCTGGGCAGCCAGACAGAGGTTTCCATCAACGTCCGCGTTATCGCCACATCCAACCGCGATATGGAAGAAGAGGTTCGCAAAGGCACCTTCCGCGAAGACCTGTACTTCCGCCTGAACGTGTTCCCGCTGGAAACACAGGCATTGTGTGACCGTCCCGATGATATTCCTGTCCTCGCACAGGCCATGCTGTCGCGTCACAGCACAGACGGCACCCCTGTTCCGATGCTGACACCCGAAGCCTGCGAATTGCTTCTGGCCCACCAATGGCCGGGCAACGTCCGCGAACTGGAAAACGTGATGCAGCGCGCGATGGTTCTTCGGAACGGTACGGAAATTGCTTCGTCAGACATCATGATTTCCGCACGGGCCTGCGACATCCCCGCCGCCCGCGCCGCCTAAGGAGAAAACGATGGCCATCAACGGTGTCAGCCAAAGCGCATCTCTTGCCGCGTTGGGAACGACCAACAGCGTCGCAAAGCCTGCACACGTTGGTCAGTCTGATGCCACTAAAGGCCCGAGCTTTTCCGAACGTATGGGCGGTGCCCTGCAAGACGTGGCCAAAGCACAGAACTCTGCATCTGAGGCAGCAAAGAACTTTGAGATGGGCAAAACCGACGATCTGGCAGCGGTCATGGTCGAACAGCAGGTGTCCTCGCTTAGCTTCCAGATGACTTTGCAGGTCCGCAACAAAGCCCTGACGGCCTATCGCGACATCATGAATATGCCCGTCTAAGCGGTTGAATACTTGGTAAAAAGGTACTGATATGAGTATGGATAGCTCTCCCAACCCGATGGTGCCCGCACAAGCAGCGGACACATCGCTTGTTGGCCGTAGCATCAGCGTCGTGTCGCGCCTGACCGGCATGGCAGATCAACCCGCGCTGCGTCGCGCCCTGCCCGCCGTGGCTATGGTGATGATCGCAGCCGCCAGTCTGGCGCTGTACCTTTTGCTAACACCCTCGGATCGTGTCGCGCTTCAGCATGGCCTGCCCGAAGCTGAAAAATCCCGTGCGCTGGACGCGCTGATCGCGAACGGCTTTGACGCGAAACTTGATCCCACCACGGGCACGCTGACCGTCGGTCCTGATGAATTTTACCGTGCCCGTATGGTGCTGGCCTCTGAAGGTCTGCCTCAGGGGCAGCCTGATGGCCTTTCCACAATCACAGACATGCCCATGGGCACCAGCCGTTCGGTCGAGGCCGCGCGCCTGCGCCGGATGCAGGAACTTGATCTGGCCCGTTCGATCACCGAACTGCGCCCCGTCCGCTCGGCCCGTGTGCATCTTGCCCTGCCCGAGCGTTCGGCATTCGTGCGCGACCAGCAACCGCCGCAAGCCTCTGTTGTTCTGAACCTTGTACCCGGAATGTCGATTTCCGAGGCGCAAGTGCGTGCCATCGTCAGCCTTGTATCCGCCGCTATCCCGCAGATGCCGCGCGAAAACGTTTCGGTGGTCGATCAGACAGGCCGCCTTTTGTCGAAAGACCCCGAAGATCCCTTCAACGCCCTGACTGACCGCCACATGCGACATCAGTTGGAGATGGAGACGCTGTACCGTGAACGCATTCTGGCGCTGATCACCCCGATCGTTGGGCCGGGCAATGCGGCGGTCGAAGTGACCTTGGACATCGACTTTACCCGCTCCGAAGTCACTAGCGAAGAATATGCCCCCGAACTGACCGCCGTTCGCAGCGAACAGATGA
>CATNDK010000112.1 GCA_950096585.1 Thalassococcus halodurans
TGGGCTGAGGAGCGTGTCACCGTCTCCGTCCCGCGCCTCCTCCAGGGCCACCGGGTCGACCACGCCGTCGATCAGCCGCCGCGCCTCCCGCACGAGCCGGGCCACCTCCTCGGCAATGCGCTTGCTACGGGCACGGCGGGCTTCGGCCTCTGCGTCGACGACTTCAGGATCAATGGCGGTCATTAGGAGTGTCCTGTGATCAGGTAGGTTGGAAAGAGAGAAGGGGAGAGAAAAGGCCCCCCTGCGATAGTCTGCAGGGGGAACAGGGAGAGGTGAGGGTTAGCCTTTGATTTCGCTACCAACGACGATCTGTTCGCCTTTCAGGCCGATCGGCAGGCTGTCGAGGTAGGCGTTCGGCGCTTTGCCGTCATAGGCGATGCCGTCGATGATATCTTCGGCAGGTGTAGGCGCCTTGAAGCCGTCGCTGTCCCAGGGGAAGTCAGCTTCGTTTGCCAGACCTTCATCAACCAGCATACGCGCGGCGTTCAGGTAGATGTCGGGGCGGTAAACGGACTTGGCTGTTTCTACATACCATTCGTCGGACTTCGGCTCGGCGATTTGGCCCCAGCGGCGCATTTGTGTCAGGTACCAGATCGCGTCCGAGTAGAACGGGTATGTCGCGTTGTAGCGGAAGAACACGTTGAAGTCGGGAACTTCGCGAACGTCGCCTTTTTCGTATTCAAAGGTGCCGGTCATCGAGTTCGCGATCACGTCGTAATCCGCGCCCACGTATTCGGAACGGGACAGGATTTCGACCGCTTCAGGACGGTTGGCGTTGTCGTTTTCATCCAGCCAGATCGCAGCGCGGATCAGTGCTTTGGTGATGGCTGCTGTGGTGTTCGGGTACATTTCCGCGAATTCCGCGGTGATGCCGAATACCTTCTCGGGGTTGTTTTTCCACAGTTCGTAGTCTGTGACGACCGGAACACCGATGCCTTTGAAGACGGCCTGCTGGTTCCACGGCTCACCCACGCAGTAGCCAAAGATCGTGCCCGCTTCGAGCGTGGCCGGCATCTGCGGCGGAGGTGTCACGGACAACAGAACATCCGCGCCGATCTGGCCGGAAATGTCTTCGGGCGAATAGTAACCCGGGTGCAGGCCACCTGCCGCCAGCCAGTAGCGCAGTTCGTAGTTGTGTGTGGAAACAGGGAAAACCATGCCCATGTTGAACGGGATGCCTTGGTCTTTGTAATCTTCAACAACCGGTGCCAGTGCCTCGGCGCTGATCGGGTGCTGCGGGCGGCCATCGTCCATTTTGGGGATATTCGGCTTCATCTGTTCCCAGATTTCGTTGGAAACCGTGATGCCGTTGCCGTTCAGGTCCATCGAGAACGGTGTGATGATGTGTGCTTCTGTACCAAAGCCGATTGTCGCCGCCAGAGGCTGACCCGCCAGCATGTGCGCGCCGTCCAACTGACCGTCGATGACGCCGTCCAGAAGAACTTTCCAGTTTGCTTGTGCTTCCAGAGTAACAAACAGGCCTTCGTCTTCGAAATAGCCGTTTTCATATGCTACAGCGAGCGGTGCCATGTCCGTCAGCTTGATAAAGCCGAAGGTCAGCTCGTCTTTTTCCAGATCAAGCATCTCGGCGCTGGCGGGCAGGGCCACCAGCATGCTTGAAGCAAGAGCGTAAGAAAGAAGTTTTTTCATTAGACGTCCTGTCGTTTTGGCCATCAGGGCCGGGAAAAGAAAAAAGCCGCGCGTCTGAGCGATGACGGGGAGGATGTCATCAAACAGACGAGCGGCTTTGCTCGGATATGTGTTGGTGCCTACGTCGGTACCGGAAAGTCGTGGGCGTCTATGCCCTGTGACCACATTCTATGAAGGCTGGGTGCGGCTCAACAAAGGTTCCCGTTTTTTTGCCAAGATTCTGCTGCATTGCAGAAACTGCCTAAAAAATAGTCAAACTTCCTGACCTGAGTCGAAGATTTTGCCGTCAAAAAATGCGTCAGGCCCCAGAATCAGGTGCCCGCGAGTCGATGCAACGGCTGTTGCGTGACGCATTGAGCCCTCTAGTTTCTCGGATGCGCCGGGCATATCGGCCCCAATTGTGCTTAGGTGCTGACGATACAGATCAGACCGGAAGCTTTTCTTGGCCGTTTCGATTCCCTCTGCATCGGCATTCAGACGCGCGGCGATCCATGCGGCCTGACTGCGCCATGGGAAATTGGCGGCATGGCGGTTGAAGATCAGGAAGTTTTCGACGTGTTCGCCCGGAAGGCCCATGTCAGGCGACAGCGAGTTGCTGATCGCAGGGTCGATCACCGTATCCGGCAAATCCAGATGTGCGCTGCGGCTGAGAATGTCGACGGCGAGCGGCTTGTTCGAACCGGTATCCAGCCAGCGCGCCGCTTTATAAATAGCGCGCATCAGTGCGCCGCAGGTTTCGGGATTTTCGTTCGCCCATCCGTGACGAACTGCTAGAACCTTTTCCGGTGCGAACTGCCAGATAGCAGAGCTTGGCAGGATTAGGCGGCCAACGCCGCGCGCAACGGCGACACTGCCCCAAGGTTCGCCGACGCAGAACACGTCAACCAGACCGTTTTCCAGCGCATCCGCCATGCGCGGCGGCGGGGTGGTGACAATCTCGATCTCGATCCCTGCTTCGGCGGCCTTATCTGACAACCAGTATTCAAACAGCAGACGGTGCATCGAAAACGGAAAGGGCACACCAACGCGCAACTTTCCTTTGGCCGCGGCCAGCAGGGCCTCGGCATTCAGCTTGGGATCGGCGAAGGGCACGTCGCCCATGGCGTCTGACAGGTCTTTGGACACACCGATGATCGTGCCATTGACGGACAGCACCATCAACGCGTCGATCTGCGCGGACAATCCGCCCAGCCCCATGGACATGGCAACCGACATCGGAGCGAGCATCTGGGCCGCTTCAAGATGCCCAAGCGCAAGCATATCGCGCAGCGCCGACCATGACGGCTGCGGCGTCAGTGTCAGTTCCAGCCCTTCTTCAGCGGCGAAGTTCAGTTCTTTCGCAATGATCAGCGGGGCAGAGTCGATCAGCGGGACGTATCCGCAATTCAGGTGTGTCGCGCTCATGACAGCAAATCCGATGCGGTCACGAGGGCCTGCGCGACGTCGATCACCTTTTTCCCCTGATCCATCGCGGATTTGCGTAGCAGGGCATAGGCTTCGTCTTCGCCAATGCCGCGCGCTTTCATAATAAGCCCCTTGGCACGGTCGATGGTTTTCCGATCCGCCAGCGCACGTTTCGCGGCATCCAGCTCGGTCTGCATTTTCCTCATGACCTGAAACCGCGCGATAGCGGTTTCGATCACCGGTTTGATCCGGTTCATATGAAGGCCGTCGACGACATAAGCACTAAGCCCCGCCTGAATGGCGGCTTGGGTCATTGTGTCATCGGTTTTGTCGACGAACATCGCCACGGGGCGCGATTTGGCGTCGCTGACCATGCTGATATGTTCCAGCGTGTCGCGATCCGGGTTGGCCAGATCGATCAGAACAATGTCCGGCGACAACGTTTTCATCTTGCGGTCAAGGGCGGTCACATCGCCGACGACATGCAGATTGGTCCACCCGTCAGCAGTGAGGGCGTCGATAATAGAGTGGGCTCGTTCGGGGTCCGGTTCGACCACCAGAATGCGCAGGTCCTGATCCATAGTCTTCGCGTCTCTTAAATTTTGTGAAAGTCGAAGGGGGCAAGCTGTGTGCAGGGCACTGGAACACGCTTGGTGGCCATTCGGTAGGCGTCAAATTGACCGCGTGACGGAAAATTGGGCATTTAGGTAAGCCTGATCCTGATGCGAAGGGTACAAAATGGCTTTTCTCTTTACGGCCAATTTGTCTAAGTACACCAGAGGTAAAGGAGTATCGGTTGCATGAAGCGAATGCGCAGCAACTCTGTCGGTGTCGAACAAGGCAATGTTGAGCTTTTCTCCGATTTCGCGACCGGTGGCGACATGTGGACCGGATCCGGAGCCCGTGAACGTCGCAAGTGGATCGCTTTTTCCGAACCGTTCCGCTCTACTCCTGCTGTCCACGTAACCTTGTCGCTGTGGGATATGGACTCGGACGCCAACGTGCGCGCCGATATTGTGGCCGAGAAGGTGGACACCACCGGTTTCGAACTGGTCTTTCGCACATGGGGCGACACACGCGTCGCCCGCGTCCGGATGAGCTGGATGGCGATTGGCGAATTGCCGAACGAAGACGACTTCGAACTGCTGCTGTAAAAAAACGGGCCGCTGGGGCCCGTTCTTTGCGATTAGATCCGGATCTAAGACTTACAGAATGCCTTCGTAGATCGGGCCCAGTGTTTCTGTCTCGAACAGAGACGAAACGGATGTGCCGTTCCAGATGTTCAAGATCGCTTGGGCGAACATCGGGGCTGTCGGGACAACGCGGATGTTCGGCGCGGCCTTCGCGGCGTCGGTCAGTTCGATCGAGTCTGTGATGACCAGCGATTTCATAACCGACTTGGAGATGCGCTCAACCGCAGGACCGGACAGAACGCCGTGTGTGATGTAGGAATGCACCTCGGTCGCGCCGTGTTCCATCAGAACTTCGGCAGCTTTGCAGAGCGTACCTGCCGTGTCGCAGATGTCGTCCACGATGATACATTTCTTACCGGACACGTCGCCGATCACTGTCATTTCAGCCACTTCACCGGGCTTTTCGCGGCGCTTGTCGACGATGGAAAGCGGTGCGTTGATGCGTTTCGCCAGTTCGCGGGCACGGGCCACGCCGCCCACGTCGGGGGACACAACCATCACGTCTTCCAGACCGTCTTTGAACTGCGACAGCACATCCAGCGCAAAGATCGGCGAGGCATAAAGGTTGTCCACCGGAATATCGAAGAAGCCCTGAATCTGCGCTGCGTGCAGGTCCATCGTCAGGATGCGTTCGATACCAGCCGACACCATCATGTTGGCAACCAGCTTGGCTGTGATCGGTGTCCGTGCCTTTGTGCGGCGGTCCTGACGGGCGTAGCCGAAGTAGGGGATCACGGCGGTGATGCGTGCCGCCGAAGACCGGCGCAGCGCGTCGGCCATAACCAGCAACTCCATCAGGTTGTCGTTTGCGGGGTTCGACGTCGACTGGATGATGAACATGTCTTCACCACGGACGTTTTCGAACACCTCGACGAAAATTTCTTGGTCGTTGAACCGTTCGATGCGCGCGTCGACCAGACCGACGCTCATACCGCGGTACAGGGACATGCGGCGCGAGATGGCTTGCGCCAGCGGCAGGTTCGCGTTTCCAGAGATAAGTTTGGGTTCGATGACGGCAGGCATTGGGCTTGTCTCCGGATTAACGATTCGTCAGAGTGCGCGTCGATTAACACGGCGCACCCGTGTGGCAAAGGCGAACCCGCAGAGGAGGACGAAAAGTGCCCCATATTGATTACTTCTTTGCGACATTGTCGCCATATGCCTATCTCGCAGGCCAGCGACTGGAAGAGATTGCAGACAAACACGGCGCGACAATCACCTATAAACCGCTGGATATCATCGCGCTGTTCGGGCGCACCGGTGGCACCCCGCCAAAGGATCGCCATCCCAGCCGTCAGGAATACCGCGCGCAGGAACTAAAGCGTCAGGCGGCGAAGGCCGAAAAGCCGTTCAACCTGCAACCGATGCACTGGCCCACCAACATGGCGCCGTCGTCCTATGCCATCATCGCCGCGCAAAAAGCGGGCGGTGGCGATCTGGGCGCGCTGGCCCACAGCTTTATGCGGGCCTGCTGGGCCGAGGAAAAGAACATCGCCGACGACGAGGTGGTGCGCGCATGTCTGAGCGCGGCCGGCTTTGATCCGTCACTTGCCGACAGCGGATTGCTGGTCGGGGCCGAAGAATATGCAGCCAATCTGGAAGAGGCCGTCAATCGCGGCGTCTTTGGCGCGCCGTTCTATGTGACAGACACTGATCAGCGGTTCTGGGGGCAGGACCGTCTGGTTGATCTGGATGCCCATCTGTCGGGTAACTTGTGATCGGATAGATTGTGACTGAACCAACGATCTTTACACGCTCCTTCGGGAAGGGGCCGGAAGGCGCTTTGTGCCTGCATTGTGCCTTGGGCCATTCCGGTTTCTGGTCCGCATATGAACCGCTGTTGGGGGATCGTCTGACGATGCGCGGTTTTGATATGCCGATGCATGGCAAAAGCGCAGACGTTCCCTTGGACGGCGATGTACACGATCAGGTCACGGATATTGCTGCGGGGCTTTTGCAGGACGGCGATCATCTGATCGGGCACAGCTTTGGGGCCACGATTGCTCTGCGTCTGGCCGAGATGTTTCCCGACAAGGTGAAGACGCTGACCCTGATTGAACCCGTTCTGTTCGCTGCGGCCAAGATCGTGTCGGTTCAGGCCTTTGACGACCATTTCGAACAGGCGTCCCATGCGCGGAACAAGTTCTACGAAGGCGACGGGCTAGAGGCTGCGCGGCTGTTTACCTCGATCTGGGGTGGGGGGCGTCCTTGGGAAAAAACGCCTCAGCCGGTGCGCGATATGATGGCGAAACAGATGGCCTTTGTGTTCGGCAGCAACCCCGCGCTGATGGATGATCGGGCCGGTGTGTTGAAACCCGAGGCGCTGGCGAAGGTCACAATGCCGACGCTGCTTCTACGCGGGTCGGAAACCGCCCCTGTTATTCAGGCCGTCCACAAAGGGTTAGAGCAGGTTTTGCCCAACGCGCGGGATCAGGTGATTGAAGGTGCCGGTCATATGGCCCCCATGAGCCATGTCGACGATGTCGCAAAAGCGGTCAGCAACCTGTTGGATCAGGATTTCTGACCGACTTTCGGTTCCTGACCAGCCCGTAGCCGCGAGATGTTGGCGCGGTGGCGGTAGAACACCATCAGCGTCAGGATCATGCCCAGAAGCAGCGCTTCTCCGCGGCCCAGTAACAGCATCCACAAGGTCGAGCTTGAGGCGCAAACCAGTGCGCCCATGCTGGAAATCCGCGTAAGCGCAACCGCGGCAAGCCATGTGGCGCAAACCAAAAGGCCAACGGGCCAGACCAAAGCCAGCAGAACGCCAAGGAAAGTGGCAACACCCTTACCACCTTTGAACTTGAGCCAGACGGGATAGCAGTGACCGATAAACGCCAAGAGGGCGGCCAGTTGCGCGGCATCTTCGCCAGCAACGGCACGTGCAATCAGAACAGCAACCGCGCCTTTTGCCCCATCAAGAAGCAGCGTCAGCGCACCAGCCGATTTGCTGCCTGTCCGTAAAACATTCGTCGCCCCGATGTTGCCCGACCCGATCTGACGTGGATCGCCAAGGCCAAAGACCTTTGTCACAACCAGTCCGAAGGGCACCGATCCCAGAAGGTAGGCAAAGACGCCCAATAGCAGAAGAAGGGGCAGGGATGTCTCGATTGCGGGCATGGCACTCGCCTCTTTTGCGATTATTTTGCGAGAGTTTACCCGCAGGGCACGTTTCCGCCAAGCACAGAAGATGTGTCGGCAAATGGCCGCGCCGCAAGCGACGCAGCGTTGCGGGATCAGAGCTTGTAGACAGTTTCGCCCGACACCAGCGTGCGCAGGATGCGACCCTGAAGGCGCGCACCGTCGAAGGGCGTGTTCTTGGACTTCGACTTGAGCTTGAAACGATCAAGGATCAGCGGTTTGTCCGGATCGAACAGGATCAGATCGGCGGGGGCGTTCTTTTCCAGACGACCACAATCCAGACCCAACCGTTTGGCGGGGTTCAGCGATAGGGCGCGGAACAGCGTTGGCAGCTCCAGATCGCCGGAATGATACAGGCGCAGCAGAACCGGCAGCATGGTTTCCAGCCCGACAGCACCGGATGCGGCCTCTTCAAACGGCAGGCGCTTGCTTTCTTCGTCTTGCGGGGTGTGCATCGATGAAATCGTGTCGATCAACCCGCTGCGAATGGCGTCGATTACGGCCTGACGGTCTTCTTCGGCGCGAAGCGGCGGTTTGACCTTAAAGAACGTGCGGTAGTCAGACACATCCAATTCGTTCAGCGTCATGTGGTGCATCGATGTGCCTGCGGTCACGTCGAACCCATTGGCCTTGGCCCGTTCCAGTGCGGGCAGGGCACGGGCCGTGGTAATCTGGTCGGCGTGGTATTTCGCACCGGTCATTTCAACGATGGCGATGTCACGATCCAGCCCCATGCGTTCTGCCATAGGCGACACACCCGGCAGGCCACGCAGCGAAGCAAACTTGCCCGAGGTCGCAGCCGCCCCTTTGGACAGGCCGGGGTCCTGCGGGTGGCCGATCACCAACGCGCCCAGCGAACGGGCATAGGTCATTGCACGGCTTAGAACCTTGGTGTCGGTGACGACGTTGTCGCCATCGGTAAAGGCCACGGCACCTGCATCCAGCAGAAAGCCGATTTCAGACATTTCGCGGCCCTGACGGCCCTTGGTCAGCGCAGCCATGGGGCACACGTTGACCGGCGTCACCTCGTTCGCGCGGCGACGGATGAATTCCAGCACTTCGGGGTTGTCGATGGCCGGATCGGTGTCGGGGCGCGTGACCATCGTGGTCACACCGCCAGCGGCAGCGGCCTGCCCGGCGCGGCGCACGAGGTCGGCACCACGCCCGAACAGGCGCGCTCGCGCGTCGACGCCGTTCGCGCCAGTGTGGAAGAAGGGCTGGAGTTGCGCGCTGGGGCGGCTACCCAGAATGGTCGTGAAGTGGTGATGAGCACGGTGTTCATGCTGGTGGGTGAGAACAGCCGTACCGTCGCCAGCGCGGTGGGCGAGAAGCTGGAGGAAATCAAGGCGGGCCTGCCGGAAGGGATAACCGCAACGGCGGTGTATGACCGCACCGGGTTGGTCGACAAGACCCTGCAGACGGTTCAGAAGAATCTGCTGGAAGGCGCGCTGCTGGTGATCGTGATCCTGTTCCTGTTGCTGGGCAATGTCAGGGCAGCCC
>CATNDK010000113.1 GCA_950096585.1 Thalassococcus halodurans
TTCGGATTCGTCCCGTCCCCCCCCCAGCGGGATGCGAATGAATTCGCGACCCGTTGCTTTGGCCACGGATTTGCCCAGCGATGTCTTACCAACACCCGGAGGGCCGACAAGGCACATGATCGGGCCTTTCAGCTTTTTCGAACGCTGCTGAACCGCCAAATACTCGACGATACGTTCCTTGACCTTATCAAGGCTGTAGTGATCGTCATCGAGGATCTTCTGAGCACGGCCAAGGTCCTTTTTGACCCGCGATTTTGTGCCCCACGGAATGGATAGCATCCAATCCAGATAGTTGCGCACAACGGTTGCTTCTGCCGACATCGGGCTCATGTTCTTGAGCTTTTTGATCTCGGCTTCGGCCTTTTCTTTGGCCTCTTTGGACAGATCGGTCTCAGAGACGCGCTTCTCCAGCTCGGCCACTTCGTTCTGGCCGTCTTCACCGTCGCCGAGTTCCTTCTGAATGGCCTTCATCTGCTCATTCAGATAGTACTCGCGCTGGGTGCGCTCCATCTGGCTTTTGACGCGTGTCTTGATCTTTTTCTCGACCTGCAGAACGCTCATTTCGCCCTGCATGTGGCCATAGACCTTTTCCAACCGGTCCGAGATTGCCAGCGTTTCCAGAATTTCCTGCTTCTGGTTCACTTCGATACCCAGATGGCCCGCGACCAGATCGGCCAGCGTGGCAGCATCAGTTGTTTCGCCAACGGCGCTCAGTGCTTCGTCGGGGATGTTTTTCTTGATCTTGGCATAGCGCTCGAACTCGTCCGCGACGGTGCGCACCAGCGCCTCGATCGCGGTGCTGTCGCCCGGCATTTCGGTCAGCAGTTCGGCTTTGGCTTCAAAGAAGCTGTCGTTTTCTACGTATTCTTCGATCCGCACACGTGCCTGACCTTCGACCAGCACTTTAACGGTGCCGTCGGGCAGCTTCAGAAGCTGAAGCACGTTTGCCAGAACGCCGGTCTGATAAATGCCGTCGCTCTGCGGATCGTCCTCGGCAGGATCAATTTGGCTTGCAAGCAAGATCTGCTTGTCGTCAGCCATCACCTCTTCCAGCGCGCGTACCGATTTCTCGCGCCCTACGAAGAGCGGCACGATCATATGCGGGAACACGACGATGTCGCGCAGCGGCAGAACTGGATAGGATGCATTCAAAGGCTGTTGCATAGACTTTCCTTATACTTGGCAAGACGACCGCGTCCCAAAATCGGCAACTCAGATCGCCCCCGTGTCAGAAGGATAAACTGGGGTCTCGTCCGCAGTTTTTCAACTGCCCAGAGCATCCTTTGAACCTAGAATGACGCGCGGCGGGCATGGGTGCAAGCTGTGCATCAGGGCTTATTTCCAGAAAACGGCCAATCGCGCCGCCTTATCAGCGAATTGAAGATATTTTTTCGCACCGCACGGGAATTTTGCCAAAACTCTGCACAGTAACGCGCCGTTGCGCCCAAAGGTCTTGCTGGTGACTTTTGGCACTGAAATCCGGAGCAATGGTAAACCAATATATCCAACACGCGCATCAGGCATGGCACAGCATCCGCGTCAGTGCAGAAAAATATTGTTGTTTATCAGAGATCAAAACAAATACCCGACAAGCAAAACCCCACCAACCCCTTCAAAACAGGTGTAACAATCGGCATTTTAGCGTCATAAATCTGTAGCGAAACTGTTTCACAAAGCAGCAAGCACACGAACTGACGATCTGGGTTAGAGGAAAAAATTTATGAAAATTGCAATTCTGGGTGGGGATGGCTTCTGCGGATGGCCCACAAGCCTGCATCTTTCCAATCAAGGTCACGAAGTTCACATCATCGACAACCTGTCACGCCGCTGGATCGACACCGAACTGGGCGTGCAATCCCTGACGCCCATGGACTCGATCCAGGAACGTTGCCGCATCTGGAAACAGACCAGCGGCGAGACGATCCATTTCCATCTGCTGGACCTTGCCAAAGAATACGAACGGCTGAAGGCGTGGATGATCGAACACAAACCCGACGCCATCGTGCATTTCGCCGAACAGCGCGCCGCCCCCTATTCGATGAAGTCAGACCGCCACAAGGTCTACACCGTCAACAACAACGTCAACGCGACGCACAACCTGATCGCTGCTGTGGTCGAGTCCGGCATTGATCCGCATATCGTGCACCTCGGCACGATGGGCGTTTACGGCTACTCGACCATCGGCGCGCCGATCCCCGAGGGTTATCTGGGTGGTTCTATCGACACGCCCAATGGCCCCAAGCATCAGGAAATCCTGTACCCGACGCGCCCCGGTTCGGTCTATCACATGACCAAGTCGCTGGATCAGATCCTGTTCCAGTTCTACGCCCAAAACGACGGGTTGCGCGTCACCGACCTGCACCAAGGCATCGTCTGGGGCACGCACACCGATCAGACGCGCCGCCACGAACAGCTGATCAACCGCTTTGATTATGACGGCGATTACGGCACCGTTCTGAACCGTTTTCTGATCCAAGCGGCCATCGGTTACCCGCTGACAGTACACGGCACAGGTGGCCAGACACGAGCGTTCATCCACATCCAGGATTCGGTGCGCTGCATCGAACTGGCGCTTTCCGACGCGCCCAAGGCCGGTGATCGGGTCAAAATCTTTAACCAGATGACGGAAACCCACCGTGTTCGTGATCTGGCGGAACTCGTGTCGAAACTGACAGGGGCCGAGATCAAGTATCTGCCGAACCCGCGTAAGGAAGCCGCCGAAAACGATTTGATCGTGGACAACGACCAGTTCCTTGCTTTGGGCCTGAACCCAACCACGCTGGCCGATGGCCTGTTGGAAGAGGTTGTTGAAGTGGCCAAGAAATACGCCCACCGCATCGACCGGTCGCGCGTTCCGGCCGTTTCGGCATGGACCAAGGACATCGCGGGACGCGTTGATCACGACCCCGAGGGCAAAGCGCTTAAATCCGTTTCATGAGCCTGCCAGACGATCTGAAACCAGAAGGCCCGCCCACATCGGTTCGGGCTTTCGTCACGCTCGTGACCAACGCGGATTTCGCGATGGGTGCCAAGGCGTTGATGAATTCCCTGCGGATGACGGGGACGGTGGCTGACCTAGTGGTGATGCATACGGCGGCGGTTCCCGAGGAATCCCTAACCCCATTGCGGAACGCAGGCGTGCGCCTGATCCGAACCGAGTTGCTGCCCACATCGGACGCGTTCAACCGCGCCCACGCCCGCGACGCGCTGCATGGCGCTGCGCCTTTCACCAAAGGCACCAAACCGCCCTTCCACACGCCGCTGGATAACTTTGCCAAG
The DNA here is from genome assembly GCA_950096585.1 of Thalassococcus halodurans. Lineage (GTDB taxonomy): Bacteria > Pseudomonadota > Alphaproteobacteria > Rhodobacterales > Rhodobacteraceae > Thalassococcus > Thalassococcus halodurans_A. The sequence goes on from CATNDK010000113.1 coordinate 3,280, forward strand.
CTCCGTCTGTGGCAATTGGATTATGACCGCGTGGTGTTTCTGGACGCGGACACCGTCGTAATCCGCAATATCGACACGCTATTCGACTACCCAGAGTTCTGCGCGGCACCCAACGTCTACGAAAGCGTCGCGGATTTTCATCGCATGAATTCTGGCGTGTTCACCGCGCGCCCGTCGCAAGCCACCTTTGATGACATGCTGTCCAAACTGGATGTCGAAGGGGCATTCTGGCGGCGCACCGATCAGACATTTTTGCAAAGCTACTTTCCCGACTGGCACGGCCTGCCAGTGACCTACAACATGCTGCAATACGTCTGGTTCAACATGCCCGACCTTTGGAACTGGGACAGCGTCAAAATCGTGCATTTCCAGTATGAAAAACCTTGGCAAGATCATGATAAGGTCGAAAAACTGCGCCCGTTAATCGACCTTTGGCACAGCTACCTGAACGGTGTTTCACCCGATTTATCCGCCCTGAAGAACCCCTCATGAAGATCGCGCTTACAGGGGCAACCGGGATCGCAGGGCAGGCAATTTTGCAAAGCCTTGCCGCGCACGACGTGACCATTCTGGGCAGATCCCCCGTGGCGGGGCATAGCCACATAAAGTGGTCACTCGACGCGCCTGCGCCGGACCTGAGCGGCTTTGACGCGCTGATCCACGCCGCCTTTCAGCACGCCCCAGGTAAATACCGCGGCGGCGAAGGGGATGACCCCGCCGGTTTCATCACATCCAATCTGGACGGAACTCTACGGTTGTTCGACGCCGCTGCCGCGCATGGGCTATCCCACGTGATTTTCCTATCGTCCCGCGCAGTTTTCGACGGTTACGCTAAGGGAACCACGCTGACCGAAGACCTGCCTCCTACACCAACCTCACTTTACGGCGAGGTCAAAGCAAAGGCAGAGGCCCACCTTGCCGCCCTACCCCTGACCGGCATCACGCTCAGGGCGACGGGTTTATACGGCAAAGGGAATGCCAACAAATGGGCGTCGCTGTTTGCGGATTACCTGTCCGGAAACACGATTGAACCGCGCGTCGCGTCCGAGGCGCATGTGCAAGATCTGGCGCAAGCGTGTCAGATTGCACTATCGCAGAACCAATCATCCACATTCCATGTATCGGACATCTTGCTGGATCGTCACGATTTGCTGAGAATGGTGCAGAACCTGACGAACGGCCCAAATTCACTGCCCAAACGCAGCGACGCTGACGTCAGCCAGTTGGACTGCACGAATCTGAAGGCGCTGGGCTGGCAGCCGGGCGGGATGGAATTGCTTCGCCAAACGCTGCCCGACTTACTGCCGCAAACTTAAAGCCGCTCGATATCACCTTCGGCGCGCTGGGCGTGGAATTCTGCTTCGAACTCTGCAAAGCGACCCGCTGCAATCGCGTCGCGCATTCCCTGCATAAGCTCTTGGAAATAATGCAGGTTGTGCCACGTCAGTAGCATCCCCGAAATCATCTCTTGCGCGCGGAACACGTGATGCAAATAAGCGCGCGAATAGTTGCTGCACGCGGGACATGTGCAGTGTTCATCCAGCGGGCGCGGATCATCCTGATGGCGGGCGTTCTTGATGTTGACCTGCCCACGACGCGTCCACGCCTGCCCTGTCCGGCCGGATCGGGACGGCAAAACGCAATCCATCATATCAATGCCGCGCTTGACCGCGCCGACGATATCGTCGGGCTTACCCACGCCCATCAGGTAACGCGGCTTGTCGACTGGAAGCATATCAGGCGCGTAATCCAGACAACCGAACATCGCCTCTTGCCCCTCGCCCACCGCAAGACCGCCAATGGCATAGCCATCAAAACCGATGTCTTGCAGGGCCTTGGCGCTTTCTTCGCGCAGATCCTGTTCCAACCCGCCCTGCTGGATACCAAACAACGCGTGCCCAGGTCGATCTCCAAAGGCATCCCGCGACCGCTGCGCCCAGCGCATCGACAGGCGCATCGATTCAGCGATCCGGTCCTTGGAGGCGGGCAGTGCGGGGCATTCGTCGAAACACATCACAATATCCGAGCCCAACAACCGCTGGATTTCCATCGACCGTTCCGGCGTCAATTCGTGCTTTGACCCGTCGATGTGGCTTTTGAAGGTCACACCCTTTTCGGTCATCTTCCGCAGATCGGCCAAGGACATCACCTGAAAGCCACCCGAGTCCGTCAGGATGGGCCGATCCCAGTTCATGAACTTGTGCAACCCGCCCAAACGGTCGATGCGTTCCGCCGTGGGACGCAGCATCAGGTGATATGTGTTGCCCAGCAAAATATCCGCGCCGGTCGCGCGGACGCTTTCGGGCATCATCGCCTTGACGGTCGCGGCTGTTCCAACAGGCATAAACGCAGGCGTGCGGATTTCGCCACGGGGCGTCGAAATCTCACCGGTGCGGGCGCGGCCATCTGTGGCATGAAGGGCAAATGAAAACTGTGTCATGGGTTCTCTCATGACCTATGCACAAAAAAATGCCAAGAGCACGCAAACCGTCGATTGCTCTTTCGCAATGCAGCGATTTCGATACCCGCTCTTTACCCCCGTGGGCCTATTCCCTATATGAACGGTCAGGAACTCTGGAAGGATCAGTCGATGTCCGACGCAAACCCGCAGCTGGAAGGTGCACCCCTGATCGCGCCCTCAAGCACCGATCACCCCCTGTATGATCAGGTGGTCGAAGCGTGCCGTACCGTTTACGACCCCGAAATCCCGGTCAACATTTATGATCTGGGCCTGATCTATACGATTGATATCGACGCGGAAAACGCCGTGAAGATCATCATGACCCTGACTGCACCGGGCTGTCCTGTTGCCGGTGATATGCCTGGTTGGATCGCGGACGCGGTTGAACCGTTGGCAGGTGTCAAACAGGTGGATGTCGATCTGACATGGGAGCCGCCGTGGGGCATGGACATGATGTCTGACGAAGCGCGCCTTGAACTGGGCTTCATGTAAGCCCCTTAAAAACGACGATTTCTGAATTGGCCGGCATCGCGTCCGGCCTTTTTTGTGTCCCGAAACTTTAAAAAACCGTGCGAATGTGCGAAAACACACGGACGGACACAGATTGTGTCAGCACTTTTGGAAAAAACGATTATTTTTATTAGTTTGGCGAACGATCCATAGATCGGCGTCCAAAAAAATTTTGAGGTCTCATGATGAGCGACGCCGCTTTGCAAACGGCTCTTGCCTTATATTTGGGCCACTTGTTGGCGGATTATGTTTTCCAGACCGACGCAATGGTCGCCTATAAAAAAGACGCCAAGGTCATCGGCACCCATATCGGAATAGTGGCGCTTTGCAGCCTTGCAACGCTGGGTGGATCGCTTTTGGTGGTGCTGATAATTTCCGTGCTTCACTTGCTGATCGATCTTGCCAAGATTCATCTGGTGCGGGGCGGTTTCGGGTCGTACACGGTCGATCAAATTGCCCACCTGCTTTCGATTTTATTTGTTGCGTCGACTTTCCCGTTGGCCTTTGAAACAGGGATTTGGGGCCAGCTACCCAATTTCATCTGGCCTTGGGTCGCCGCCACCTGCGGCATTTTCCTGACAACATTTGCGGGCTACTACGGCGTCGATCTGGCGTTGAACAAACCACATCTCCCGCACAGGTCCGGACAGCTTGTCGGCATCACAGAACGCCTTGCCATCTTGGTTCTCGGGCTTGAGGGATGGCTGATTGCGGCCCCTGTCCTACTGATCATCAAGCTTACAGCAAACAACAACAGGCTACGCGACGCGACCACCGGTAAGTTCACCAATTTCGTCCGTGGATCGCTGGTTTCCTTTGGTTGGGGGATCGGAGCGACCCTCGTAACCCTTTATTTCCGAAACAATTTATAACTTACGCTTAGGATCTGCGCACATGCGGCGCCTCTCGGAAAAATGAACCTGTCCAAAGTTTTGCACCCCTTGTGTCATGGCGCTTGCAGCCCTAAATTCATAGGCAAGTGACAGGAGAGCATTCCATGTTCAGCATTCCGGGCAAAACCCCCGTGACCATTACACCCGCAGCCGTTCAGCAAATCAGCAAGCTGATGGACCGTGAAAACCGTCATGGCTTGCGCATCGGTGTGAAAAAGGGCGGCTGTGCAGGCATGGAATACACCATGGATTACGTGGACGAAGCCGACCCCAACGATGAAGTCGTTGAACAGGATGGTGCCCGCGTTCTGATCGCGCCGATGGCGCAGATGTTCCTGTTTGGGACAGAGATCGATTACGAAACGTCGCTGCTGGAATCAGGCTTCAAGTTCCGCAACCCGAACGTCGCCGACGCCTGTGGCTGCGGCGAGTCGATCAAGTTCAAGGACATCGAAGAACTTGAAGCTGAACGCGCAGCGGGCGAATAACGCCCTAGCTGGCCTTCATGTGCAGATAGGTTTCTGCAAAGCGCTTACCCAGATGTTCGCCCGCGATGATCGGGTCTGATCCCTCGGGGGCCACGTTCGTCTCGTAGTTCGGATTAAAGAACAACGGCACGGAAATTCGTGTCTGGGAAGTGCCTTTCACGCGGTGTAGCGTGGCCTTCACCTGCCCTTCCGTCCAGAACTCAAGCATCTCGCCAAAGTTGATCACGAACGTGCCCGGCTTGGCCGTTACTGGCACCCACGTGTCATCGCCAGACAGCACCTCAAGCCCCGCGACACCATCTGTGCCCAACAATGTCAAACAGCCATAGTCGGTATGTGCAGCGATGCCGAAATCCTTCTCGCCTGCCCAATCAGGCCGCTCGGGATAGTAATTGCCCCGCAGCAGCGCCATTGGCCGGTCGAAGTGCTGATCAAAGTACCCGTCATCCTGCCCCAGCGCATTCGCCAGACCGCGCAGCAACACGCGGGCCACGGCCATCGCATCGCGGTAGTAGGCGGAAATGACAGTTTCAAATCCTTCAGGCAAATCCGGCCAGCGGTTTGGCGCGTAGACGGCAAGGTCGGAAAAATCTGCACCTTCCGGCAACGCAAAACCTGAATCGTAAACTTCTTTGTAATCGGGGTTGGCGTTTGGATCGACCTGTTCAGACTTGGGCGCCCCCCAACCGCGATTGGCCCCTGTAACAGCCATATTCACACGCTGCTTCTGATCCTCGGGCAGTTCAAAGAACGCGCGATACATCGCAAGGACAAGACCCATCCGCGCTGGTGTGATGGGGGTATTGGTGACCGTAAGAAATCCGACCTCGCGCGCGGCTTTGGAAAGCTCCGAGAGGGTTTCAGGTGTACCCTTTTCAATATCGGCAAAGTCGAATTCGGGGATCATGCCAGTGCTCCGATCTGTGATCCCTCCGATATTGCCCAACGGGTTTCCAGCCGCAAGTCGGCTTGACGTTTAGGCGCTAACAAGGAAGATGCGACCAAGATTTCAGGTAAGGGATACGACATGCGGATCAAACTGGCAGCAGGCAACTGGAAAATGAACGGCGTACAGGCCTCGCTGGCGGAAATCTCGGCACTGTCCGGCCATACCCAAGGGCCGTCCGAAGTTGCTATTTGCCCACCTGCCACTCTGGTCGCCGCCGCTGTTGCCATTGCCGGTGACGTG
>CATNDK010000114.1 GCA_950096585.1 Thalassococcus halodurans
GTCGGATCATCCGTGAATACGGCATCAAGGGCTTCAAATTCCACCCGACGTTCCAGGGCTTCTATCCGAACGAACGCTTTGCCTATCCGCTGTACGAAGTCATTCAGGAAGAGGGTTGCGTTGCCCTGTTCCACACCGGCCAAACGGGTGTCGGTTCGGGCATGCCCGGCGGCAACGGGATGCGTCTGAAGTTTTCCAACCCGATGTATCTGGATGATGTCGCCGTCGATTTCCCCGACATGAAAATCGTCGCCGCGCACCCGTCTTTCCCATGGCAGGAAGAGGCGCTGGCCGTCGCTCAGCACAAGCCCAACGTCTACATCGACCTGTCTGGTTGGTCGCCCAAGTATTTCCCAGAAATCCTTGTGCGCTACTGCAACTCGATCCTGCGCAAAAAGGTTCTGTTCGGCTCTGACTGGCCGATGATCACGCCCGAGCGCTGGCTGAAAGACTTCGAAAGCATCGCCATCAAGGACGAGCTGCGCGAAGACATCATCAAGAACAACGCAGCGCGCCTTTTGGGGCTGATCGAATGACCGAGTTCCGCGCCCCTTTGGACGACATCCTGTTCACCCTGAACCACGTTGCGGATGCGGGGAAGCTGGATGACTACGACGCCGAACTGAGTGGCGAGGTCGCCAGCCATTTCGCCGCCTTCGCAGAGGGCGAGATCGCGCCGTTGAACCTGATTGGTGACCAGCAAGGCGCGCGCCTTGAAAACGGTCGGGTGCGGATGCCGGATGGCTATATCGAGTGCTATCGCGCGTTTGTTGAGGCCGGTTGGCCGTCGCTAACCGCGCCCGAGGAATTTGGCGGGCAGGGCATGGATGCACTGACGCTTGCCATCACGTCCGAGATTTATTCGGGTGCGAACCATTCCTTGCAAATGGTAACTGGTCTTGTGCCCGGCGCGATCCGAACGCTGATCAATTTCGGCACGGATGAGCAGAAGACGCGTCACATGCCGTTGTTGGCGGATGGGACGTATCTGGTGACCATGGCGCTGACCGAACCTGCGGCGGGGTCTGACCTGTCAGCTGTGCGGTGCCGCGCCGAACAGGATGGTGACGTCTGGAAGATCACCGGCGAAAAGATCTTTATCTCGGGTGGTGATCAGGACATGTCGGACAAGATCCTGCATCTGGTTCTGGCGCGCACTTCACCCGAAGGCATCAAGGGCCTGTCGTTGTTCCTTGTGACGTCTGAAAAGACTGATGGCACACGCAACGACGTCACTGTCACGCGGATCGAAGAAAAGATGGGGCTCCATGCCTCGCCCACCTGCCAACTCGCGTTTGACGGGGCCGAGGCCGAGCTGATCGGCGGTTTGGGCAACGGCCTTAAGGCGATGTTTACCATGATGAACCACGCCCGTCTGGATGTGGCGCTGCAAGGTGTGGCGCACTCCACCCGCGCCTATGACATCGCGCAGACATACGCTGAAACACGCAAACAGGGCCGTCAGGCCGATGGCAGCCCTGCCATGCTGACCGACCACGCCGATGTCACACGCATGCTGCGCGAAATTGATGCCGCCGGTCTTGGTGGCCGTGCGCTGGCACATATGGCGTTTGTTGCGCTGGAAAGCGGTGAAAACCCCGATCTGGTGGACTTCCTGACGCCTGTTGCCAAGGTCGCTTGTACCGAAGCGGCAACCCATGCGGCATCCACCGCGATGCAGGTGCTGGGCGGCTATGGCTATCTTCAGGAATATCACGCCGAACAGACGTGGCGCGATGCCCGCATCTGCGCGATTTATGAAGGCGCCAACGGCATTCACGCCCGCGTTCTGGCAACGCGCCTTTTGCCTGCGGCTGCGGGTAAGGCGTTTGATGCGTTCCTTGAGCAGGAACTGGCAGAAACCGCGGCTTTGGCTCCGGTCGTCGGGGCATGGCGCGATGCGCGGGACGTGATCCTGTCGCAGTCCGATGCCAGCCCCTTGGCCCATGATTTCATGCAACTGACCGCGCAAACGGTTCAGGCCTGCCTGTGGCACCGCATGCTTAAGGTTGCCGACAATCACCCTGATCCCGACCGGATCAAGGCGACCGCCGAGCATGCCCTGTCCCAGATCGGAGCCTTCGCCCCTGCCTACGCAGGGTTGGTGCGCGCCGCCTGATCCCTGCTTGGGGTCAGAAAACTTTTAAACATCCGCAGCGGGATCAACGTTGCGGATGTTTTCTTTTTCAGGGTTGTGCCGCGTAATTCTGATACTTGGTGGTAATCAAGGCCAGAGGCGCACCTGCTGATCCCAATCAGTAAAGCTGCCGATCAATCCGGATCGACCTTGCCGCGCATGGCTTTGACCTCTCCGCGTTCTTTTTTGGCCTTCAGGCGGCGTTGCTTGGAGCCGTATGTGGGTTTGGTCGCGATCCGGCGTTTGGGCTTTTCCAGCGCTTTCAGGATCAGTTCGCGCAGCCGTTCGCGGGCGATTTCGCGGTTGCGGGCTTGGGAGCGTGTGTCTTCGACCTGAAGGATCAGCGCGCCTTCCTTGGTCCAGCGACGCCCCGCAATCCTGCGCAGGCGGTTTTTGACGGGTTCGGGCAGGTTCGGCGAACGGGCGGCCTCAAAGCGCAGTTCTACGGCCGTCGACACCTTGTTGACGTTCTGGCCACCGGGGCCGGATGACCGGACGAACTGTTCAGTCAGTTCCCAGTCTTCGATCGATATGGCGTCGTTGATCCGTAGCATGACGTTTACATAGTGCAGGAAATCGAAAAGGGCTGCCCGCTTTGCGAACAGCCCTTCGAGAACTCAGGAGGTGGGGCCGGTTAGGCACACACCAATTCGGGATTTTCTATCCTAGGGGGCTGCCCCTAAGTCAGCGTCCTCCGAACTGTTCCGACACCTCGCTCCAATGTATCTCTAACCACTGGATCACCTCCTTTCAGCTGTTGATAAACGCAAGATGATGTTGGCATGGATTGTCCAAACCACAAAATACTTTTTACGTTCAGCTTTGAGTTGATGTTCCCTTTGCCCAAGAAACGATCAAACGGAAGGGGATCAGGGCAATCAGGGCGATGGCCATTTTCACCAACCAGTCCGCAAGCGCCAAAGTCACCCATAGTGGTGCTTCAGGGCCCGAAAGTAGTAGTGGAACGCTGTCCCAAGCCCAGTTGATATCGGCGTCTGCGGCGTCTCCGAAGACCGAAATCGACTGTGAAAAGGCGATGGAAAAGAAAAGCGCTGTGTCCAAAGCGGAACCAATCACACTGGACACAAGCGGCGCGCGCCACCAGCTTCCGGCGCGAATGCGGTCGAACACGGCCACATCGGTCAGTTGGGCAATCAGGAACGCGATGCCGGACCCGACCGCGATACGCAGCGGAACGGCAGCGTATGTATAGCCGTCGCCCTGCAACATGATCTGGCTGCCGATCAGCGAACAGACCACGCCCACGATAAAGCCTGCGAACACCACGCGGCGGGCGGCGGCGACGCCGTACAGGCGGTTCATCAGGTCGGTGACAAGAAACGCGAAGGGATAGGTGAAAGCGCCCCAAGTCAGAAGGCCATCAAGGATCAGGAACTGGACAAGGACGTTCGAGGCAACAACGATTGCTGCCATGGCGATTACGCCGGGAAGGTATGTGCGGGTCATGTCAGGCTATGCCTTTGTGATTGCGGAACAGGGGCCGATACAATCTAGGCTGCCGCGACACAAGCTATTGCGTCAAACGATAATCGACGATCTCGGTGCGCTGGAAGGATTTGAAGTTGTCGTCGGCAATCATCGTGATGCGGATCGCGCCGTCATTGTCCTGCCAGACCGAGATGCCTTCCAGATTGTCGTGAACGCCGATTGACGTCACCAAAAGGGTCGCGCCATCCGCGACGCCGGATTGATTTGGTGGAAACCGCCGGATGCGGCTTTGAAAGCCGAAGCCGTTAAAGCCACGTTCCAGAACATACAGCCATCCATCGGGGCCAAAATCTGCCCCGACAGGAAGGAAACTTCCGCTTCGGGACATTTCAAACGCGACCTGCCAGTTTTTCCCGTCATAGCGCCAGACAGGAAAGGGGCGTGTCAGTTTGCCGGACCGTTCCGGCAGCGTGTAAAGGCGCCCTTTGCTATCGACGGCCAGGGCCTCAAGGCCCGAGTTGCTTTGAAGACCTGCAAAATCCGGTGCCGAGCGTACGGCGGTGACATGCCCGTCGGCTCGGTATTTCAAAATCCGGTTCGCGCTTTCAAACGAGACGTAAAAATCGCCACCCTCCACAAGGGCGAGCCCTTCAGAGTCTGTCTGACGTTCGCCCAAGGGGCCATCTGGTCCGGACAATTTTGACAGGACCGCACGTTCAACGCGGATCACGCGCCCTGCGGGATCACGGACAAACCGGCCTTTGGTGATGTTTCCCTTGTCGGTCAGCGCAACAAAGCCTGTTCCGGTGTCATCCAGTTCAAGCGCGGAAAAGCCGCCAAAGTCTGTGTGATCCGGGCCGTCAGCGGTCCATACTTTGGCCCCGACAAAAACGGCGCGGGCTGGTTCGCCCGCGTCCGAGTTCAGCGAAAAAAGGCCAAGTACAACCGCGCTTATCGCGCCGAGAGTACGCTTGCGCATTGTGCAGGCAAATCCCCGAGTGTGATTTCACGTTTGGGCTTGGGCTTGGGCGCGTTCGGATCCGGCGGCGGCGGGTTCAGGATGTTGTTGACCCATTCCTGCGCGTCCGCGCATCCATCGCCCGCAGGCGGCGGTGCCTGATCCTCACAGCCGCGCGCGCCCTTGGGACAGGCCAGACGAACGTGGAAATGATAGTGGTGACCGTACCACGGACGGATTTTGCGTAGCCAGCTGCGGTCGCCCTTTTCATCTTTACACATCTGCACTTTGGCACCGGGGAAGATGAAGATACGCGCGACACGCGGATCGCTTGCGGCGGCTTTCAGGATATTGTGATGCGCGCGGGTCCATTGGTCGTTAGTAAACGCACCCTTCGCCCGACGCATCGAGATGGACGAGATGTTTTCGCGTTCGGTCGTAGACAGGTTCAGACGGTCAGCAGGACGCAGCCAGATGTCGGCGTCGAGACCGATCTGGTGGCTCGCATGTCCAGTTAGCATCGGGCCACCACGGGGTTGGCTGATGTCACCTACATAAAGACCGCTCCACCCCGGCTGGCGCGCGGCTTTGGCGCTCAGATCCTTGATAAAGTCGATGGTTTCCGGCTGACCCCAGTTGCGGTTGCGCGACAGGCGCATCGCCTGCCATGTCGGGCCTGTTTCCGGCAGCATCACGTTGCCAGCGGCACAACCCTTTGCATAACTGCCGAAAGGCTCGGCCCGCTGGTTCGACGCGATGCGTTCCGCCCCGAACAGCTGTTTGGCGCTTTTCGATGAGATGACGGATGAGATTGCGGTCGCGCGAGGCGAGGACTTTGCGGCTTCCAGGTTGCGCGACGGCTGGCTGCCGCCGCAGGCCGTTAAGCCGACCAATGCGGTAATCAAAAATGCGGTACGGATCATTCTGCTCGTTCTCCGTTGGGATGTACCCAACGTAGCAGAAAAAGCCCCAAGGCGAAAAGGATGATCACCGGAATATAGCCCAACTGGTTGCTCTGCGTCCAAGATGTGAACACCGCGACCAACGCAGGGGCAAGAAACGCGGTGGCGCGACCCGTCAGGGCAAATAAGCCAAATGCCTCGGTCGCGTTTTCGGGCGTGCAGTGGCGGACCATCATGGACCGCGACGCCGAATACATTGCGCCACCAGCGCCACCGATGGCCGCACCGCAGAAGTAGAAAACGATGTCCGGCACAAGCGACCCTTCGGCCAGCGGAATGCCGAACAGGCTTTCGCGCGACATGCCGACGACGACCAGACAAACGCCGATCAGAACCCAGATGCAGAAGATGATGACAGGCTTGGGGCCAAGCCGCGCATCCGCAATGCCGCCCACCCAGCTAAGAATTGCAGCCGCGATCGCCGCGATGATGCCGAAAACGCCGATCTGGATTACGGTCCAGTCCAACACAAGGTTCGCGTACACACCGCCAGCGCTATAGAGCATCGTCAGGGCATCACGGTAGAACATCGACCCCAAAAGGAAGCTGCCGTAAGAGCGCTTGCGGAACGCGGCGCGGATGCTCGCCCAAAGGCGGCTAAGCGCGACACCGACGCCCCCGCGGTTCTGTGTCGGGGTGTCTTTGGTCCACAGGAAAAACGGGATCACAAAGATCACAAACCAGATTGCGATGAACGGGCCAACGGCACGGGTGCCTTCGCGCGTTTCAGGGTCCAACCCGAGGATCGGTTCAATCCCGATCAGCGTTTTGCCGGTCACCTCATTTTCCGCAAACAGCAGCAGCATGATGAACAGCGACAGAACACCACCCCAATAGCCAAACGCCGTTGCGCCGCCACTGATGCGGCCGGCCTCTTCGGTCTGGCCGAGTGATGGCAAGATCGAGTTATAAAGCGCAAAGGCGGATTCCGAGGCGACAAAGCCCACCCAGAACAATAGCAGCGCCATCATCAATCCGGTTCCGTCTGCCTGCAGGTTCCACAGCATGGCCGAGCAGATCACAGCGACGGCGATAAAGGCATAGAACCACGGTTTGCGGCGGCCCGTTGCACCAGCCCAAGCGCCGATAAATGGTGCCGAGAACGCGATCACCAGACCCGCAATCGCCTGCGCACCTGTCCACAGCTCTTGCGCCTGAACGCGGGCGGCATCGTCGCCCATGCCTTGGGCAATAAAGTAGCCCACAGCGACGGCGGCAAAGTAGGGTCCGAAGATAAAAGTCAGGCCGAGGGTGGCATAGGGCTGTTGCGCCCAGTCGAACCACATCCAGCCCCAAATACGCTTTTTCGCTGAAATCTCGGCCATAGGTCCGACCTCCCGTTCGGTACGACGTTTCGTCGATAGAACAGAGAGGTCACGGGTTTAGCAAGCACTGCCTTTGAAAGCGCCGTAAGGGAAACCTATCGGGGTGCTGTCTGTGTCAGTCCTGCATCGGGGGCCAGGGGCGCTTTGCCTCGGCGTCCGACCACGCTTTGATCCAGTCTGGCATGTCGGGGGACGTGGCTGTCAGCCCCATGGCCTTAAGCACACGATCAGGCGACACGATGCCGTTCTTGTCGGTGATCGCAGTGCGGAACAGCGCATGGCTGGAACATTCGCCGTTCGACAGCCACATGCTTTGTTCGACGTACAGGAATTTGTCGTCCCAGCAGGCCAGGCGCGACTTCATTTCGATCTTGGCAAACATCCGGACACGGCGGCGATAGCGCACAGACGACCCCGCAACCGTCAGCCCCCATTTGTTGTCGCGCAGCGCCTTTGTCAGCCCGCCGCGCATCGCCAGCGGGATGCGGCCCAGATCGTAAATCGTCAGGGTACGACCGTTGTTCAGTTCCCACCAAAGATCCAGATCCCATGGCCAGCAGATGTGATGCGACACGTGGGTTTCGCCCATATCAAGCGGCGTTGCCCGCGCGTTGATGAAGATATCTTTGGCCAGTCGAATGAACGGATACATATGGAAACTCCTTCGGCCCAGCCGTGTCGTTGATCGCCCAGAGGGTCAAGGCCCGACCTAGCGGCACTTGTCCTTTTGACACAGGCCCCTTACCTAAAAGGGCGCGCAAACACGCACTTGCAATAAGGACAGGCACCACATGCAATCCCTTTTCCAGATTTTGATGCTTCTGCTGGACGTCGCTTGGTTTTTCATCATCGCCCATGTGGTCATGAGCTGGCTGATCAATTTTCAGGTTCTGAACCTGCGCCAGCCGATCGTTGCGCAAATCTGGTACGGTCTGAACCGTCTGTTGGATCCGGTCTATTCGCGCATCCGTCAGTTCCTGCCGCAGACTGGCGGGCTTGATCTGGCGCCGCTGGTTGCGCTGCTGGCGCTTTATGCGCTGCGGATCATTCTGGCGAACAACGCAGGCGCGTTTTACGGCTACTGACGTGTGATTGCCTAAAATCTTACGGGCTTTTTTGCCGCGCCGGGTGTTCCGGCGCGGTTTTTGTTTTTTCGGATTAAAGGGATGTTCACTGCCAGCGGCGCAGGATCGTACGGTCAGTTAAGGATGACCCGACTTTGGACGAATTGCTCGCGAAAGAACGCCGCGCCCGTCTGGCTGCGGAACGGCGGCTGGAACAGAAAGAAGCCGAACTCATGGCTGCCAACCGGCGGTTGGGTCAGCATTCGCGCGACCTGACGCTGGAAATTGGCGCGACCCGCCGCAAGGTGGCGGCGATTGAGGATGAAAAGAAAGACGTTCTGAACCGTCTCGGCCATGCGGTGGAAAAAATGCAGGTCGTCGAAAGCCAGCTTTGGAAAGCGCTTGAGGCGATGCGCGACGGCTTTGCCATGTTTGGCGAAGACGGGCGGCTTGAGGTCGCGAACCATGCGTTCCGCAACATTTTCGACGATTTGGAAATGGTGCGTACCGGTGTTGGTTATCGCACTTTGATCACGCTTATGGCGACCGAGGGGTTGGTCGATCTGGGTCGGGAAACACCGCACGAATGGATAAGTCGCATCGGTGATCTGTGGATGTCCGATCCGTTCGAACCGCAGACCCTGAAAATGTGGAACGGACGGTTTCTGAAGCTGCAAAACCAGCGCACGGCTGATGGCGCGGTTGTGTGTCTGGTGGTCGATATGACCGACTTGATGCGCATGTGGGCCGCCGTTTCTGAACTGCCTGACGGGTTCGTGTTGTACGATGCCGAAGACCGGCTGGTCATGTGCAATGATCGCTATCGTAAATTTTATCACAGAAGCGCCGAGTCGATGGTTCCAGGCGCTCAGTTCGAAGACATCATCCGCT
>CATNDK010000115.1 GCA_950096585.1 Thalassococcus halodurans
AGAAGCGACGCTGGAAATGGAAATCGACGGTAAGGAACAAACCGCCGTCTCCGAAGGCGACGGTCCGGTGGATGCGACGTTCAAAGCGGTCCGCATGCTGCACCCGAACAAGGCACGCCTGCAACTCTATCAGGTGCACGCCGTGACCGAGGGTACCGATGCACAGGCCACCGTCACCGTCCGTCTGGAGGAAGACGGCATGATCGCCACAGGCCAGTCCGCCGACACAGACACCGTCTATGCCTCGGCCAAGGCCTATGTGAACGCACTCAATCGCCTGATCATGCGCCGTTCCAAATCCGAAGGATCGGATGCCAAGGAAGTCAGCTACAAGGACGTCAACTGACGCCCGCCAAAGGCACCCGCCCGAGGAGGCGGCCAAAGGCCAACGACGAGATAAACCAGCACGCGGTCCCATCGGGGCCGCGTTCTTTTTGGAAAGGGCTAGCGCTCTAGGCCCAAGGCCTCAGCAAAGGCTTCGGAAAACTGCCGTGCCCCTTCTAGGGTCAGGTGGTTGCCGTCAGTATAAACCTGATTGTCCTCGCGGTAGCGCCCCCAGAACAGATCGTGGAAATCATAAAACGCGACGCCGGTTTCCTCGGCCAAGGCCTCGATCCGCGGGCGTTCCTCTTCCCAAAGCGCGTTCAACACCGGATCGTTGAAATAGGTTTCGGTCATCGGCGCGACGAACATCACGAACTCGGCCCCAGCAGCTTCGGTTTCCGCGATCATCTTGCGCAGTAGCGACAGATTGAACTCTCGGATACCCGGCACCTGTTCCAATGCCGATTTCGCACGCTCCCCATGATCCCACGCGTTCAACTGGCCCGACTGATCCAGACAGTGGGCTGCCATCGGATGGCGGGGATAACCATTGCGCTGGCCGAATTCATGAGGGTGACTTAAGGGATTGCGCAGCACGCCACAGCCCTGCGCCGCAATCGCGTCGTCCACATCCCCCATCGCACGGCGCACAAGCTGGGAAATCGCATCTTTGGTCAGTTGGTTCACACGCACAAAGGGCATGACCGAAAAATGCGTGTGAAAGAAAATCCGTGCCCGTTCGGTAAAACTCATATTCGCGCCCTCGGCGGGAATCGGCGTGTTTTGCAGCCATGACGACTCGATCAACCAGTTTTCCGGCGTCGTGATCCGGTGATCATGATCCAAAAGCGCAGGCGACACAGGCATGAAGACAAAATCCAGCCCCTCCACTCGCGACAGCGCGGCCCGCAGTTTCAGATCAGCCGTCCAGATATCCCCCAGATCTTCGTTCAGGGAATGCCCGACCAACCCCATCGCCGGATAATAGACCGCCCGACCATGGGACGCACCCAACGTGATCGCGTCCAGCCTGTCTTCCACCTCATAAAAGGCCTCGACCGGTTCGACGCGCTGCGCTTTGGGCACAAACACCGTGCCCACAACGAAGGGAACCGCAAAGACAAAGGCCGTCAGGGCGACGAACCACAGGAACAGGCGCTTAAAACTCAAAGTAGATAAACTCCTGCGTGTTGAAGTTGCCCAGCAGGATCACCGCAGCGCAGATCAACCCGATCAGGATCGGACGCGCCATCGGCACCTCGGCCAGCGCCTCGATGTTCCAGCGGTTGCCGCGCCATGCGTTCCAGTCGTTCAGGAACAGGAACACCATCATGCCCAATCCCACCACAAAGTTTTCGCGATACTGACCGTCGGCGATAATGCCGATCCCCAGATCGGTTGAAAACATCGTGCCAAGCTGGCTGATCAGATGTTGTGTGTCGGTGATGAAAAACATCGGAGCAGACATAGAACAGGTCAACAGAACCGCCGTATGTCCGGTCATCTTGGCCAGCCATTCAGGCCCGTTCAAACGCGCCAATAGGCCCGAAACCGGCCCCCAAACACGCATCAGAATACCCTGTGTCAGACCGAACAGCACAAAGTTCCACGACGCCCCGTGCCACAATCCGATGATCACCATCGCCATAATTGCCGTCAAAGACCGCCACGGTTCCTGCGGATAGCGCCGTGCGATGGGGATGTGGATGTAATCCGTCACCCAGCGTGTCAGCGTAATGTGCCAGCGTTGCCAGAAGCCCGTCAGGTTGCGGGCAAAGAACGGTTGGCGGAAGTTTTCAGACAGGGTGATCCCCATCATCCGCCCCAACCCACGCGCAATCAGCGTGTAGGCCAGAAAATCAGCATAGACCTGCACCGTGGCACAGAACCCCACGCCCCACATCAACAGCCCGCCTTCGCTGGTCCAAAGCGCAGATTGCACAAAGCCCGCGATGTTGTCGGCCACAGCCAGTTTACAGAAAACGCCCCACGCCACCAGAACCATACCGCTTTCGCACATGTCGCGGCTGGGCATCGGCAGCGCCTTGATCTGGGGCATAAGCCGCCCTGCCCGTTCAATGGGGCCCGCAACCAGCTGCGGGAAAAAGCTAACGTACAGAAAATACGTGAAAAAGCTTTCCTCTGGCTTCAGCTTCTTGCGGTAGATGTCGAACGTATAGCTCATGGTTTGGAGCGTGTAGAACGAGATCCCCAAAGGCAGCACAAGGTTGTGCAGCACCATATCCGTGCCGGTCACCGCCTGCACGTTGGTGGCAAAGAAGTTCCAGTATTTGAAGAAGAACAACAGACCCAGATTGAACAGGATCGACAGGATCAGCCATGTCTTGCGATCGCGCTGACTGTCAGCGGCGTAGATCTTTCGCCCCGCCACATAGTCGATGACAGCGGACCCAACCAGCAACGGCAGGTATTTGGGATCGTACCACGTGTAGAAAATGATCGACGCAAGCGCGAGCAGTACCGGTCGCTTCTGCGCCGATATTGCAAAGTACCCCAAAAGAAAAAGCGGGGTGAAAATCGCAAAAGGTAACGAAGTGAAAGACATCTACTGCTGCTGCCGTCTTATTGTTAACGCGGGAGTGTAACCCTAATTCGCGCTATACAACGGCACCTTCTGGGCATTTAAACGTCATGATGCGGCATTCACATCACAGATGCCAAATGTCAAAGCATAGAAACCAGCACTTGATCCGGCGGACGGTGGCCATCTGCAAATGTTTTGATGTTGATGATCACTTTTTCACCCATTTCCAGACGGCCTTCGCGTGTGGCCGATCCCATGTGAGGTAGCAACACGACGTTGGGCAGGTTCCGCAGCGCCGGGTTCACGTCGGTGCCGTGTTCGTAAACGTCCAGTCCGGCACCGGCCAGTTCACCCGCCTCAAGCATCCGGCCAAGCGCGTTTTCGTCGATCACCTCGCCCCGAGAGGCGTTCACGATCACGGCGTCAGGCTTCATCAGCTTCAGTCGACGCGCATTCATCAGGTGAAACGTGGACGGCGTGTGCGGGCAGTTGATCGACACGATGTCCATGCGCGCCACCATCTGGTCCAGACTGTCCCAATAGGTCGCGTCCAGCGACTCTTCGACCTCGGGGCGCAGGCGTTTGCGGTTATGGTAGTGGATCTGCATGCCGAAGGCCTGCGCACGTTTGGCCACCGCGCTGCCGATCCGGCCCATGCCCAGAATACCCAGACGACGCCCGCTCAGGCGTCCGCCCAGAAACGCGGTCGGTGCCCAACCGGCCCATTCACCCGATTGCATCACGGCCATCCCTTCGGGAATGCGGCGCGTGACGCCCATAATCAGCGCCATGACCATATCGGCGGTGTCATCCGTCACTACGCCCGGCGTGTTCGACACCATGATGCCGCGGTTGCGGGCGGTGCCCACATCGATGTGGTCCACACCAGCGCCGTAGTTGGCGATCAGCTTCAACTGGGGTCCAGCCTGCCCGATCATGCCCGCATCAATGTGATCTGTCAGCGTCGGCACCAGCACATCTGCGGTTTTCATCGCTTCGACCAGATCGTGTTTTGACATGGGCGTATCGTCTTCGCGCAATGTGACGTTGAACAATTCGCTCAGTCTGGTTTCGACCTGTGTGGGTAGGCGTCGCGTGACAACAACACTCAGACGTTTTGATGGCATCTAAAGATCCTCGGGCTTTCCCTGAAACGGCTTTAAAGGCAGAGTGTCTTAAGTCGGGACGGGGCACAAGAACCCCGCCGGAAAAACTAGAGCAGGACAGCAAATGATGACGAAAGTGAAAGCTTTGGGGCTGATCGCCGCCCTGATGCTGGCGCCTGTAGCCGCAGCGGCGCAGGATGCGCGCGGGTCGGTGACGAACCTGCCTTTGCCCCGCTTTGTGTCGATGAAAGCATCCGAGGGCAACGTGCGTCGCGGCCCATCGCTGAGCCACCGGATCGATTGGGTCTATGTGCGCCGCGACATGCCGCTGGAAATCACTGCCGAATTCGGACACTGGCGCCGCGTGCGCGACCGTGATGGCGCGGGCGGCTGGGTGCACTATTCGCTGCTAAGCGGTGTGCGCACTGTGATCGTGGAACGCGATATGCTGGATCTTTACGCCAAACCTGATGAACGGTCGCAGGTCACGGCGCGTCTGGCGTTGGGCGTGATCGCCAAGCTGGATGAATGCACCGCAACATGGTGCCGTGTCGAGGCCGGCGGCTATGATGGCTGGGCCCCGAAGAACGCCCTTTGGGGCGTCAAACCGGATGAAATCCGCGAATAATCACACCGAAGCGGGTCACTCGTTAAACAAAGACGACGTGGTTAACCCGCTTCGTGCATCAGGATTGCGGCCTCGGACGTGATCAGGTTGCGACGCGCAGACTGACCATAGCTGTAGGGGTTGTCCGACAGCTTGGGCATCAGATCCAACAGGCGCGTACGGTCGTGCGAATCCAGCGAAGACAGCGACGCCATGGCCGGATGGAAGCTTTCGGTCTCCACGCCATTGGCAAAGATCACTTCATGCTTCGGCAGCATCAGGTGCACATAGGTCACCTCGCGCATTGCGGAATCCTGAATGATGGTTTCGCCGTTGATCAGGTCTTTCGCGGCGACCAGAACTTCGCGTTCGTTAAACAGCGATTGGGCCACTGCCCCGCGCACGATCAGACGATGTTCCGGCGATACAAGGAATTCGTCCTCAGGCCGTCCGATCCCGAAGGCACCGGCGCGGATACGCACAGGACGCAGTTTCGGCATCGCAAACAGACGTGCGCCTGTCATGCGGCGCGCACCCGTCCACAGGATTTCCTGCAAACCGCTGTCTTTGGTCTGAACCAGATCACCTTCACGCAGGTCTTCCACCGGACGCTCACCGTATTCGGTCATGATCCGTGTGCCGGGCGTGAAACAGATCACACCACCCGTGCGCCCCTCAACGGACGGAAAATGGCGTTGATCAATCGTATGATGCACGATCCACAGGTCGGTGTTTCGTGGCGGCTGTTCGCCCGCGAACATCAGCAAGGGCTGCGTGCCATTGCCGGTATCAATCAGCGTGATCGTATAGCTTTGCACCCCGTTCGAGACCACAAAGTGTTGGTCCATCTGGGTGAAGTCCGTCTCGGGTTCCGCGACGAACGGTTTGTTTTCCAGCGCTGCACCGACAAGTCGATGCACCATGCGTGCCGCACGGCGCCGGTTTTTCACCATGTCTTCGGTTTGCTCCAGCCGCAGTATGGAACTCGGGCCGTCTACGCATACCGGCTCCCCTTGCCAGGACCAGGAAGCCCCAACAATCAGAGACGCCAGTGGCGCTGCATCCAACCCATCCACACTAGTTTGCGACCAAGAGACCACGAAGGTGCCCCTATAGTCAGTCCCCATGTGCCTGTATGCCTGCTCGTTGTTTTGTCGTTTTTTGTTTTTTAAACGTATATCAAAAGTTAGTGATTTATCAAAGGACAACGCAAAGCAATTAACTCAAAATTAACGAATTAGTCAGGATTTGTGGTGCGAAAATGCAACAAAGCGTGCAACTTGGCCGCGAAACGCAGTCAGAATGAGAATTTGAGCTGCGTAGCGCCCACAAACTGACCCTCGGGTTGGCCTTCAAATTCCTCTTGCAACCAAGACGTGCCGTAGAACAGGCTCAGGTTGCCACGCTGGAAATTGCCCCCTGCCCGCAGACGGGCGCGGGTTTCTTCCATTTCGGGGCCTGTGCCCTCCGGAAGATAGATGCTGTTTTCCATCTGGGTCAGGTCACCACCCAACAAGAACGAAAAGCCGTCCTGTCCGCCACGGATCACCTCGTAGCGATGACCTGTCACAGGGTCGCGGACCAGCAGGCCACCTTGCCCGTACTGGCCGAACGTCAGATCAAACCCGACACGTCCCAGGGTTTCGTCGCCCACACGCAGTTCCGCAAAAGGGCGCACCTCGGCGATAGACCCAAGGCTGTAACCGCGCCCGACCTCGCCCACAAAGGTGGGATGAAAACCGTTTTCGATCTGGTTCGACAGAACGGACTGGCTGGGCGGGTTGATCCCCATGATGTCGTGCATGGCTGTCTGCACCTGTGACACGCCGGTCTGCGGACCGGTGATCACCAGATCGGTGCCAAGCGCAATGTCCGCCCCGCCCCGCTGGAAATGGGTGTGCAGACCGAAAGACAGGATGCCCGCATAGCGGCGGTCGTTGGGGTTGAAATACACAAGGTTGGACGGACCGATCACCCGACCATGGCTGCGCAATTCCAGAATGGCGCCTGCCTCGGTCGGCAGTTCGCCCATCCACGCAGGCCCCCAGATACGGCTTGCGGTGATGGAGCCTGTCTGCCAGCGATCCTCGAAATCACCCAACGTGTCATTGGTCAGCAAAAGTCCGTAACCCAGCTTTTCCCGCGCTTGGGCCGATGCGCTGTGCGTCATGCCAATCAACCCGATCACCAACAGGGCGATCAGGGAAAGAACGGTTTTACCAAAGGGCTGGCCTGCAAATCGTCGGAACATTGTGACTGCTTTTTTCATCGTTGGGTGTCCACTTGTTACCCTACGATGCCTGCAAACCCCGCGCCATTCCGACGGGAAACTTTGCCAGAAAAATCTACCAGCCGACGTTCAAACGCAACAGGCCCCGAAGTGGGGCCTGCGTTTGTTTCGATGCTTAGGTTTCCTGCGTGTCGACCACAGCCTTGGTCGCCCATTGGGAGTCCTCACTGGGCTGCGGCGGCTTTTGGCAGGTGCCGGTATGGATATGCACCTTTGCGATGAACAGCGCCGAAATGGGTGCGGTCACAAACAGGAAGGCCATGATCAGGATGTGCTGGATGGTGCCGTGCCCGCTCAGAAAGGAATCGATCATCGCCGCCATCAGCAACGCACCGATCCCCAGCGTGCCCGCCTTGGTCGGACCATGCAGGCGCTTCATTGGCATATCCAGCTTCAGTAAGCCAAAAGAGCCCACAAAGGTGAACAGCGCCCCGATCAATAGGCTAAGCCCGATCAGAATATCAGCAAAACCGGTCATTCGATGATGTCCCCCCGCAGCAAGAAGCGCGCATAGGCCACGGTGGACACAAAGCCCAGCATGGCAAAGATCAGCGCCGCTTCGAAATAAACCTGTGTGCCTTGATAGAGCCCCACAAGAACGATCAGACCGATGCCGTTGATCACCATGGTATCAAGCGCAAGGATACGGTCCCCCGCACCAGGCCCGATCACCAGACGCACCATCGCCAGAAGCTGGCTGACCGACACCGCCACAAAGGCGATCATCAACGCGTAGTCGGCAAAGACTTCGGGTGACATCATTCGAAAATCTCCTTCAGGCGGGCCTCGTAGCGCTGTTTGATATCGTCGCGCACAGCGTCTGCATCATCTGCATCCAGCGCGTGAACCAGCAGGCAGTGCCCTTCGTCCGACAGATCGGCGGAAACGGTGCCGGGTGTCAGGGTGATGGTGCCCGCAAGCATGGTGATGGCCTCGGGCGTTTTGATATCCAGCGGGATGTTGACCCAAGTGGATTTCATCTTGGCGTTCGTTTTGGTCATCACGATCCACGCAACCTGAACGTTGGCCACCAGAATATCCCAGATCACCAACAGCGTGTAGCTGACCAGTTTGCCAAAACGGATACCGCGCGGCACGTCCGGCCAGTAGGCCACAGTGGCCTGCGGGATCAGAATACCAAGGATCGCACCGAACACGATGGTCCCAAGGCTTAGGCTGGAATTCAGGATCGCCCAGACCAGAATAAGGATCAGGGTCAATGCAGGGTGCGGCAAAAGCCGTCGCAGGGCTGTACGCGCCATATCAGTGTCCCTCCTTCTCGTCTGCTACGCCGTGGGCGTCGTCTTTCTTATCGCCGTAGTCCTTGTCATGCGCCTTGGACAGGTCCTTGCCCGGTGTTTCCAGAACTTCGGAAATATAAGGCTGAGGCGCAAACAGCTGGGCCGAGGTCGCTGCCAGATAGCGGTTGATCGGACCAGCCAGAACCGTGTGCGCCACGATCAGCGCAATCAGCAGGCCGATGGCGACGAACGGCAGAACCGGTGCCTTGGGCTGTTCCGCAATATCCTCGGACGGTTCTTCGGTGGCTGAAACCTGACGCGCCTTCCAGAACACGGTAGAGCCCGCACGACCGAAACCAACGACGGCGATCAGCGATGTGCCAAGGATCACGGCCCACGCCCAGACGACCAGTTCGGACGAATAGGTCGCGTTCAGGATCAGAAGCTTGCCGACAAAGCCGGACAGCGGCGGCAGGCCCGCCATCGCAATCGCCGCGACAAAGAACATGCCCGACAACAAGGCCGCACTCTGGATCGGCTTGGTGGCCGTCAGCGCCAGCCCCGCCTCGCCCCGCTGTTCACGCACCTGATCGACAATCAGGAACAGCGCAGCGGTCGCCA
>CATNDK010000116.1 GCA_950096585.1 Thalassococcus halodurans
GGCATGGGCGAGGTGCCCCAGCCGGTGCGCATCGTCGTATCCCGCTTGATCGATATTCCTTTGATGAGCCGCCTTGCCCGCACCGCGCGCGATATTCCGGTGTGGATTTGCCACGGCCCCGATGCGGGGCGCGAGATTTGTGAGGCTTGGGAGGGCTTGGGTGCAAAGCTGATCCGTTGCGATCTGAACGGTCGCCAGATCGACCCACGGTCGCTGTTGCAGGAATTGGGAGAAATCGGCCTGACACGTGTTTTCTGTGAAGGGGGCGGGGCCTTGGCCGCGTCGCTTCTGGGGGCTGATCTGGTGGATGAGCTTCTGGGCTTTAACGCGGGCATCGCGATCGGGGCCGAAGGGCAGCCCAATATCGGCGCGCTGGGGCTTGGGCGTTTGGCCGAGGCTCCGCGCTTTCATTTGCGAGATGTTCGGCAGGTCGGGGATGACATCCTGCACCGCTGGACGCGGAACTGATCAGCGACGCCAAAGGTGGCTTTGACTGGCGAGCAATCCTTGAAGTTTTGACAGCATTCGATTGGCGGGGCCGGGTTTCGGCAGGTTCCCGCATTTCAGACGCTCGGCCACGACTTCGACCGGGCAGGGGCGGCCCGTGACCGGATCGCGATACCGCGGGTAAGCGATCAGCGTGGCGTGAACGAGGCCTTCCAACGTCGGGCGTGGGCCGGTCAGGCGACGGGCGGGGATATCGCCCAGATCACGCGTCAGGCCCCAGCCCGCGTAGAACGGCGCGCCGGTGGTCGTCACCCGACACCCACGCATGAGCGCTTCGAACCCGGTCAGCGAGGTCATGGTCCAGACCTCGTCGACCTCACCCAGCAAGGCACCCATATCAACGCCGCGCAGCGTCTGGTTGGCCCATTGTTCGGGCGTGGCGACATCGCCGGTGCGTAGGCCTGCCTCGACATCGGGATGGGGTTTCCAAAGCACCACGGCGTCACGGTTTTCCGCGCGGACCTTCGCCAGCAGATCGGCGTTCTGACGGATGTCACCCGCACCCAACAGGATCGAGGCATCGTCTTCGACCTGACCCGGGACCAGAATGCGATGCCCTGCGGGAAGCTTGGGAACCTCGCCCATCAGATTGTATTTCGACAGGCGTCCATCGACGAGAAACCGGCTCAGCCGGTGCGCCCGTTCGAATTCATCGCGCGGCAGGTTCACGCTGTCGGCGATCAGCTGTTCCAACCGCGACGGACGGCTGGGATCGTAGTAAATGCCCATGTCATCAGTGACCAAGGACATCGGCGGCACAAGGTTCGCGCCCAGCCCCTGGGACCTCAGAAACCCGTCTTCGACCCGAACCAGATCAGCATCCGGCGCGGCTTTGCTGGACCATGCCATCAGGCGGCGGTTGTCGGTCACTGCCAGTTCCTTGGCTTTGGCGGGGTCGTCCTCAAACCGGATGCCGCGACCGCTGCCGTAAAAACCTTTCAGCGGCCCGCGTTTCCATAAACGTATGCCGTGTGCGACCCAGCCAGCGCGGTCTTCCCGCCATGCGCGCGCCTCGGCCTCAAGCGTCGCAAGCACGGTTTCAACCTCGCACCTGCGGTTGCGGTAGGGATCGTACCAAACGGGGTAGAGGATCATCGCGCCCGCGACCAACTGCGCGCGGGTCAGCTTGCGTGCCGCGCGCCGGTAAACGGGGTTTTCATCCTCGGTCAGTCCCCAGCCTGCATAAAACGGCTGGCCGAAGACGCGTGGTTTGTGACCGGCAAGGATCGCTTCAAACCCCATTTGCGATGAAACGGTGTAAACCGCGATGGCCCCGTCCAAAAGCGCCCAGGGCGATGCGCCATCAGGGGCGAAAGACATGTTTTGCGACAGGTCTTTGTTGCTCAGGTGACCTTGGCGAAACCCTGCGGCGGTTTCAGGGTGCCCTTTAACCACGATATGCGCATGCGGATGTTCTTCGCGCGCAACGAACACCATTTCGCGGAAACGCGAGACATCGGCGCGGCTGGCAGTAACGCTGGCATCACCTGCCGTTTGATCAATCACCAGTACATAACCCGGATCAGGCACCGGTATGTCCGGATCAAAGGCCGAGTACTTAGACAGATGCGCGCGACGCATCCACGCGATGACGCCATTGGCACGGGCCAGAAGCGCGCTGTCGTCCAGCGGTTCGGTCATCAAAAGCGTTTCAAGGTCTGATGGTTGTTCGGAGTCGAAGTGAACGCCTTTTTCGTCAATCAACAGACCCAAGGGCGGTTCGCCCGCACGTCCGGGATGCAGGGACCGCAGCCAAGCATCCTCGACCCTTACAAGCTGCGAGCCGGTTTTCTCGGCCATGGCCTCGCCGCGTGCGGCATAGGGGGATTTGCCCCAGACGCCGATCACGTCGCGGTCAGATGGCCGCCCAACGGTCACTTTCCAACCGGCTGAGCGCAGGATGTGACGAATGCGGCGGGATTTCAGGAAACCCAGCGTATAGACGTAAAAACGCCGGAGATCGGTGTCTCCGGCGTTTGAATGATGCCCGATTGGGGCCACGTGTCAGCCTCCGGAGCCGACGCCAAGCGTCTCTGCTGACGTGCGCAGCGATGTGACAGAACCCAAGGTGCCGGTCAGCGATGCAATCGTGCGGCTCCATTGTGTGAACGGCGCTTCGGTGACGTAGAGTGTGTCTTCGTCGCGGATCACAAAGTCACGCGCGATGAACAGACCGTTGGGCTGCGTCAGGTCCAGGACGTAGACAAAGCGCTGTGCACCGACCAGATCGCTGCGGCCCAGAACCTGATTGGCGATTTCAGCCGGTTCGTTGCGGAAAACAAAAACGCCGGTCGGGTCTGCTGCGGAAGGAACCAGGCCACCAACCTGAGCAATTGCCTCGACTGCCGAAATGGTGCGGCTTTCAAACGGAACCTGTGCCTGTGTGCCTGTCGCACCCAGCGCGGTAAAGGCGCGTGTGTCGCCCTGAACAAGGATCTTGTCGCCGCCACGCAGCGCGATATCCAAGGTCGGGTTGTCGTACAGATCCTGGAACCAGATCGTGTCGGACATGGTACCACGGGTCAGGGTGACCTGTGCGATTTCCGGTTCGATTGCGACACCACCTGCACGGGCCAGCATGGCAGACAGGGTACGAGTCGGGCGTTCGATGGCGTAGACACCTTGCGATCCGACGGAACCGGACAGCGTGACTGTCGAACCGTCGCCAGCGACGCGGCGTACCTGAACCTGCGGGTCAGGGGTTTGATCAGATAGACGTTCTGTGATGATGCGGCGCACCGCCTCGGGCGTGTTGCCAGCGGCTTTGATGCGGCCTGCGTACGGCACAAAGATAAAGCCCGAACCGTCGACCTGAACCTCTTCCAGAATGGTGGCGTTCGATGCTTCACCGGCCAGCAGGCCGTCGTCGACGTTTTCCCAGATGGTCAGGCCCAGTGTGTCGCCGGGGTTGATGGTGTCAGAGCCGATCACGCCTGCGTTCAGGAAACCTTCGCTGAAGCCAAGTGCGGGGACAACGGCTGTGACGGCTGCGACGCGGTCATTCGTGGCGACGATAAAGGCATCGCCTTCGCGCTGGACAGAGCCAGCATAAATTTCGCGTTTGTTAGGTCCAACGCGGGGAAGGCCACAGGACGCCAGAATTGACGTTGCAACCAATAGGGCGATACCTCGCGCCCAGCGAGAGTGGGGACGTTTCACTGCTCGGTCTCCTCGACCTTATTATTCTGCCTCGGTCTTTTTTGAGAAGATTAGCTCTGAACGTTTTGAAAAGCCAGCATTTGTTGCGATTGCCGCTATGTCACAATCCGCAACTGTTGCCGCGGGGCCGCGGTGCCATGGGCGAAAGCATCATAGGGATCTTCGCTTGCCAGCATCATATCAACCACCTGACGCATCAGTTGGCGACGACCGCGGGCCGAATAAAAACCGCCCGGAAGCTGGCTCGTTTCCAGCAGGTAACGCCGGTAATCCTTATAGGCTTTGTTGTCAGGCCGCGTGGGCTGGGCAAAGAATTCTGGCAGGTTTTGCGTCGAGACGAACTCGGGCTTGGCATAGACGGCCTGTCCGAAGACGCGCAGCGGAATGCCGCGCCAAAGCACCTGTTGGGCGGCGGTTGAATTGACGGTCACAGCGGTGCGCGCGTCGTTCAACAGCTGCGCAAGCTTGCCGCCACGCACATAATGCACGCGGTCCTGAACGCCGTGTTGTTTGGCTAAATCACGGATCGACCGGCGCACGTCGACACGGCCGTCTTCCAGCGGATGTGCTTTGAAAACAAGGTGATGGTGGCCAGGCGCGCCTTTGGCAAAGCCTTCGATCACCTCGCCCAGAAAATCGGGCATGGTGTTGAAGGGCGAATGTTTCTGGAAGCTTGAGTCATGTTCAAGCTGCATCAAACACAGGTGATAGGGAAAGCCGCCCATACGAATGCGCGCTGTGGCGATCAGGCGGTCTGCCCACGTCAGCGGCATCAGCAAAAGACGCTTCAGGTACAATTGGAATTCTTTGGCCACGCTGACATCGCGGTGCGACCGGAAGTTGGTAAAGGCGCCGTTCCGGAACATGACAAACCAATGGTACAGCGCGCCGTAAAAGATGTGCTGCCGCATGTCGCCCCAGTGGGCGGGGGGCAGTGGGGCCTCCATATCGGATTTTTCCAACGCGGCCTGCATGTCTGCGACGGAC
Organism: Thalassococcus halodurans; assembly: GCA_950096585.1. Classification (GTDB taxonomy): domain Bacteria; phylum Pseudomonadota; class Alphaproteobacteria; order Rhodobacterales; family Rhodobacteraceae; genus Thalassococcus; species Thalassococcus halodurans_A. The sequence goes on from CATNDK010000116.1 coordinate 4,654, forward strand.
ATGTCCATCAGGCGTGAATGCCCGTTCGATCCGCCGCGTTCATAGGTCACCCAATAGGGGCGCATATAGCCTTCTTCGAAGACATGGATATTCAGCCCCAGTTTGCGTGCATGTGCGACCGCCTCGGCATGGATGCGACGCACGTCGCCGTAAAGGACCAGATCGGTGACCTGCTTTTCAGCCACGATTTCGGCAAAGCGGGCGGGCCATTCGTCGATGGTGCCGTTGTAAGGAATGAAGGTTTTCGGGTGGAACCAGAAGGCACGGTCGCCTGCGTTAAATCCGACGCGCCACGTTTCCGCGCCGGTTTTGCGCAGCATGCGCCCGAGACCGTTGAAAAACGGCCCGTGCGGTCCCTGTAAAAACAGGAAAACGCGCGTCTGTCCGGTTGCGTAACTCATACCTGCAGATTATGTCCCAACTCACCTAACGCCCCTTTTTACGCGGTGATACCGGCAAAATTAAGGCCCCATATTCTTTGCGGGGCAATCCATAGCAAAAAGGCACAAGCATTATGTTTACTGGCATCGTGACCGACATCGGCGAAATCCGCGATCTGGAACAGCGCGGCGATTTGCGGGCGCGTATCGCGACGAACTACGAAACACCCGGCATCGATATGGGTGCGTCTATTGCCTGTGACGGCGTGTGCCTGACGGTGATGGGGCTGGGGTCGGACTGGTTCGATGTCGAAATCAGCGCCGAGTCTGTGTCCAAGACAAACATCAGCGCGTGGAGCGTGGGCTATCGTGTGAACCTTGAGCGCGCGTTGAAGGTGGGTGACGAACTGGGTGGTCATATCGTGTCCGGCCATGTTGATGGCGTGGCCGAGGTCGTGTCGATCCGCGATGAGGGCGACAGCACCCGCGTCACGCTTCGTGCGCCCGCTGAATTGGCCAAGTTTATCGCACCTAAAGGATCGGTCGCGCTGAATGGAACATCCCTGACCGTGAACGAGGTGAAGGGAAACGAATTCGGTATCAATTTCATCCCCCACACCAAGCAGGTCACCACATGGGGTGATGTGCAGGAAGGGGATCGTGTGAACCTCGAGATTGATACTCTGGCGCGCTATGTTGCGCGTTTGGCTGAAGCCAGCTGAAAATACTTAAATAATCGAGCAGTCGGAAAGGCGTGGGGAAACCCGCGCCTTATTCGTCTTCTTTGCAGAAAAGTTCGTAGACGCATTCCAGCATCTTTTTCGGACGATCATCAGCTAAACGGTAGTAGATCGCCTTGCCGTCACGGCGCGGCACAACCAGACCTTCCAGACGCAGACGCGACAATTGCTGGGACACAGCCGCCTGACGGGCAGACAGCAGCTCTTCCAACTCGGTCACAGATTTTTCACCGGATACCAAATGACACAGGATCATCAGCCGGCCTTCGTGGCTGATGGCCTTCAGGAACGCCGCCGCATCAGTCGCTTTTTCAGCGATCTGATCGATCTCTTCGTCGTCCATGTCTACTCGCAAAAGAGGCAGAGCCATCTTGTTATTCCTTAATCCTAACCGGTGTTACGAACCGGATGGTTTAAACTCTGGCGATGCCACCAGCATTTCCTGCAGCATCGGCCAGAAAAAGTTTTCGCCCGGATACCCTTCAAGACGCGCGATTTCCTTGCCGTCATCAATCAGCACAAATGTCGGCGTATAGACAACCTTTCGCGCGTAGGACACGCCCTCAGGTGGGCCGTCACTCAGATCTGCGCGCAATAAAGGTGCAAAGCGGCCTTCATCGGTGTTGGGGTATACTGGGCCGATTTCATCCAGCCACGCAGCGCAATAGGCGCAGCCGGGTTCTTCGACCATGATCAAACGCGTGTCCGCCATGCCTGTCTGGGCAAGGCCGATCACGGCGGCAACGCCTAATACGGCGCGCAAAGCTATGTCACGCATCATCTTCATGACGCACAACATAATATGAATGTGTGAATTGGACAAGATTAGACCAAAGTACGCGACGCTTTGAAGCGGTCCGGCAACACTGGGTTGAACACATCGCGTCAGGTGGCGTGTTCCTAGATCAGGCGCAGGTTGCGAATGTTGCCCAGCAGATGCGGAATTTTTTCTTTGAATTTAAAGAAACCAGCTTTGGCATGGGGCCACGCATCACGGTCAAAGTCATGAAGAACACGCGCCATGGGAATATCCCATTTCCCCCGCAATATATCGGCGACAGGGCCAACGGGCGGATAGGATGTCACAATTTGTTCGGCGCCCACGGATGCGGCCCAGTGGGCGATCTGGTCTGCACTTTCCAGCCCCTTGGTGACAGGTCCGGTCTTGTCGGCAAGGCGGCTCAGGCAATCGTCGATTGCCGCCGATTTGAACGATAGGACATGTGGGGCAGGTTGCAGAATGCTTAGGCGTTTTGCGGTCGATATGGTTGCCGTCGCGACGGGCTTCAGCCCCTGTTCAAACAGCCAATCGGGCGTCAGATCATCCTCGTGCAGCAAGAATGCTGTGCGTTTTTCGGGATCGAACCGATCGCCTTCCGGTGCATCCATGCGCGGCGGATGCGGCGCGCCCTGCAAGGGGTCCGCATGGCTGGCCAATTGATACTGGGGGTGAAACCGCCCTTCGGTGAACTTCGAGATGTTCGAGGTTCTTGCAAGATACGTCTTGCCAACGGTTTGCAGCCCGCCAACCCAGCGCCAGGACAAGGTGTTCGACGCCGGATCGCCATCAAGCAAATGTCGCATGAAGAAATCGGCGCCCAAAGCCCAAGGCAGGCGCAGCGTAAATATCCAGATCGAAGCAAACCACATGCGGCTGTGGTTGTGCAAATAGCCCGTCTCAACCAGTTCTTTGGCCCATGCATCAAAGCAATCGATGCCCGTTTCACCGTTGCAGGCCGCTTCCCATTCCTGCCGCAGGCCGGATTGTGTCTGAACCTGATCCCAGGCTAACGCCAGTTCCGACCAATAGGCGCCCCACACTGCAGGGCGCATTTCCAGCCAGCCCTTCCAATAGGTGCGCCAGTAGACCTCTTGGATAAATTTTTCGGCACTGGCGGGCGAATGGTGTTTCAAGGTTTCAAGCAACACCTCGTCTTCCCGGATCAGGCGATGACGGATGTACGGCGACAGCTGGGATACGTTTTTGTGCTGACCTGGGCCAAGGTCGAAATTGCGGCGTTTGGCATAGTCTGCACCGGCTAGGGGCGCGAAATCGGCAAGGCGTGCAAGGCCTTCCTCACGGGTTGCCGCCCATTTGTGTGTCTCGGCCATTCGCGCGTGCCCCAATTCCGGATCGTTTGGTGGCGACCTAGCGGCGGGCGTTGCCAGATCAAGTGATCGACCGCGCGTTACTTTCTTTTGATCATGAAATTTCCGCCGCCCCTTGCAGCCCCCTAGGGTGACAACTAAGACTCTATCAACATCCACAGGATATTGCGGTCCTAAGATTTCAGAGGCAGGCGAAGATGAAAGATCCGATTGATACATATATGAACACGCTGGTGCCGATGGTTGTCGAACAGACAAGCCGTGGCGAACGCGCGTATGACATTTTCTCGCGCCTGTTGAAGGAGCGGATCATTTTCCTCAACGGTCCGGTTCATGACGGCATGTCCAGCCTGATCGTGGCGCAGCTTCTGCACCTTGAGGCGGAAAACCCGTCGAAAGAAATCTCGATGTACATCAACTCGCCCGGCGGCGTTGTGACATCCGGTCTGTCGATCTACGACACCATGCAGTACATCCGTCCGAAGGTGTCCACGCTGGTGATCGGTCAGGCGGCGTCCATGGGTTCGCTTCTGCTGACAGCAGGCGAGGCTGGCATGCGCTTCTCGCTGCCGAACAGCCGCGTGATGGTGCACCAGCCGTCCGGTGGTTATCAGGGTCAGGCGACGGACATCATGATCCATGCGCAAGAAACCCAGAAACTTAAGACCCGCTTGAACGAAATCTATGTCAAGCACACCGGTCAGACGTTGAAGAAAGTCGAAGCGGCGCTTGAGCGCGACAACTTCATGTCGCCCGAAGAAGCCAAAGACTGGGGTCTGATTGACGAGATCGTGACAA
>CATNDK010000117.1 GCA_950096585.1 Thalassococcus halodurans
CCGCATCAGAAGTTTTGGCATTTTAGTCAGTATCTTACGGGATATTTCGCCGTATTCGGTCTGGCCAGAAAGTAGCTGCATATAGGCGTTTTTCATGGTGGAAGACCGTTGAAATCCGTTCAAAAACGGCCGTCGAAGCGTCGGATTGAACAAAAGGTGCCGCAACTGCCGCGCTTGCCACATCGCCAGATACAAGGGGCGCAGTTGGGCGCGATAGATCGATAACGCCGCCTCGGGGCGTCCTTCGTGTAGCGCTGTCTGCGCGGCATCCGCAGCCATCTTCCCGCTTTGCAGCGCAAAGGCGATGCCTTCGCCGGTGATCGGATCAACCAGCCCCGCCGCATCTCCGGCCAGCAGAACGTGCGCCTTGCCGGGTTTCGCACGGGCGAAGCCGAAAGGCAGATATTGTCCCTTCACCTTTGGGGCGTCAGCGATGCCGAGGTTCTTCAGATAGCGCTGCATGTCGCGCCGCATATCAGGATTACGGGCATGGATGCCGCCAATCCCGATTGTGGTGCTGTCTGCCTTGGGAAATTGCCAGCCATAGCCCCAGTTGGCCGCGCCGAAATCAATGCGCAGCGGCAGATCGGGGGAAAGGCCAACTGCCTCAACCTCAAGCGCGAATCCGATCTGGTCTGGTTCAAAGGCCTTGCCGAACAGATGCCGCGCGACAAAGCTGTTCACCCCATCGGCCCCGATCAGCACAGGTGCTGTCAGAACACTGTGACCCAGATTGACACTAACAGGATCGGTCGAGAGATCGACGATGCGAGAACCGGTAAAATCCTGCGCACCTGCATTTACAGCCAGTTCGAACAGATGTGCGTCCAGTGACCGGCGCATTGTCAGGCGTAAGGGGGCAGGGCTGTGCAACTGCCCAAGCGGCGATCCGAAGGCGTAGAATTCCACGGCATCACGCGCAACGTGGGGCGCGCCCAGATCGCATTGATCAAATATCTGACGGTAAAGCCCCATGGCGCGCTCGGTAAACGCGCCGCCACACAGTTTGTCGCGGGGGAAGAGATGTTTGTCGATCAGCGCGACCTTCAATCCGGATCGCGCCGCCCAACATGCAGCCGCAGAGCCCGAAGGCCCTGCGCCAATCACGATAAGGTCGAAATGTAAGGTCCGGTTCACCCGTCCGTCAGACGACGGTCACTTTGGTGCCGCGCGGAACACGGTCGTACAGATCGATCACATGGTCGTTGATCATCCGGATACAGCCGTTGGACACAGACAGACCGATGGTCGACGGCTGTGTCGTGCCGTGGATGCGGAAGTACGTGTCACGACCGTTCTGGAACAGATACAACGCACGAGCACCTAGCGGGTTGCCGGGGCCACCGGGCTGGACATAGTCGTTGTCGACGAACTCGGTGTATTTATGCGGATCGCGTTCGATCATGTCGTTTGTCGGGCGCCATGTCGGCCATTCTTTTTTGACCTGAATGGTCGCGGTTCCGGTAAATTCCAGACCGGCCTTACCCACGCCAACGCCATAGCGACGGGCCTGACCCGGGGCTTCGACGAAGTAGAGGAAATGCGCCTTGGGCGCGACGATGATCTGGCCCGCTTCAAGATCAGAGCGCACCTTGACGGTTTGCGGCATAAAGCGGGGTTTGACAGTAAATGCCAGAGCCGGTGATGCCAGTGTCACCGAAGCTGCGGCAGATGTAGCAAGAAAAGAGCGTCGGGAAAACATAGCGAGTCTCATATAATTTAGCAGCCATCCTATTTTGCCGAGGTCCCCTCGGGAATCAATGCACAGTCAAGTCAACTGTTCTTGAGTTGTTACTGGGCAACAGATACGAAAGCTGTGGTTTGTTTCGGGTTAAGGCGGTTATTTGCACAACGCGCCCTCATCCACTATGGTTCCCGCATCTGCGTGAGCACCCGTCTGAGATACGGCCTCACTGAACCCATCCCCTGACTTGATTGGATACCTAATGACCGACGTCAAAAGCGGTGACACCGTTCGCATTCATTACACAGGCACGCTGGCTGACGGCACGACCTTTGACAGCAGCGCAGGCCGCGACCCGCTGGAATTCACCGTAGGTTCGGGCCAGATCATCCCCGGTCTGGACAAGGCTCTGCCCGGCATGACCGTGGGTGAGAAGAAAAAGGTCGAAATCCCCGCAGACGAAGCTTACGGCCAGCCCAACCCCGACGCGATGCAGAAAGTCCCGCGCGAACACGTGCCTGCGGACATCCCGCTTGAGGTTGGCGGCCAACTTCAGGTGCAGACACCCACAGGTCAGGTCATGCCCGTGACCGTGGCAGAAGTGACTGAAACCGAAGTGACGCTGGATGCGAACCACCCGCTGGCAGGCAAAGACCTGACCTTCGATTTCGAGGTCGTTGAGATCGTCTGATCTGTTTGGCCCTTGTGGTGTGAGAGTGAACCAGTCCCTTTTGGGGCTGGTTTTTTGTTTTGAGCGGAGAGTGGGCTGATCCGGTCTAGGGTCGCACAGATGCGCTGCGCAATACTGGGAAATGTTGATGAGCAAGCATGGACGACGCGCGCGGTGGCGATCCAGACCTATGAACTCTTCGATTTATCCCAGCCAAATCCGAAGGAGTTTAGAGCTGAGCGCCAAGCCCGACAAATTGCCGCCGCGTGGGCGCGCGTCGTCGATGCGCGGCGGCCTTCGGCCTTGATTCCGCACTTTGGTCCTTAGTCGATTAAGACTTAATCCCGCTTGCCCGAGAACCGTTCCTGCCATTCTGCGCGCTCATCATCGGTGATCTTGCGGAACAGGTTTTCCGGCACGGTAAAGGCGTGGCCTGCCTCTAGGGCTGTGGTTGCCGCGGCGATATCGGACGGCCAGTCGGAACCCTCGGCGCCCATTGCTTCCAGCATCACAGCAGCGGCGTCGGGGATGAAGGGGGCGGACAAAACGCCATAGAGCGGGATCAGGTTCAGCGCCGTGCGGATCTGCATTGCGGCCTGATCGGGGTCTTCCTTGAACGTGGCCCAAGGGGCGACCTCTTGCAGGTATTCGTTGCCCAATACCCAGATCGCGCGCAGCGATGCGGCTGCTTTGCGGACCTCGATCGTGCCCATATGTGTCTGGTATTCCGCCAGTTTCGCCGCCAGATCGGCCCGCAGCTGTTCTTCGCGCGCGGTCTCGGTCCCGCCTGCGGGGACGGCTTCGGAGAATTTCGAACGGCAGAATTTTGTGACGCGGCTGACAAAGTTACCCAGCACGTCGGCAAGGTCTTTGTTCACAGCGGTCTGGAAGTTTTCCCAGGTGAATTCGGCGTCCGAGCTTTCGGGCGCGTGGCTCAGCAACCACCAGCGCCAGTAGTCCGACGGCAAAATCGCCAGCGCCTGATCCATGAACACGCCGCGCCCGCGCGACGTGCTGAACTGGCCGCCTTCATAGTTCAGGTAGTTGAAGGATTTGATGTAATCGACCAGCTTCCAGGGCTCTTCCGACCCAAGGATCGTCGCGGGGAAGGACAGGGTGTGGAAGGGGACGTTATCCTTGCCCATGAACTGGGTGTAGGTCACGTCATCCGCGCCCTTGTCGGTGCGCCACCAGCGTTCCCAATCGGTGCCTTTGCCCGCATCGACCCATTCCTGCGCACAGGCGATGTATTCGATGGGCGCGTCGAACCAGACGTAGAAGACCTTGCCTTCCATGCCGGGCCAGTCTTCGTCACCTTTTTTGACGGGCACGCCCCAATCCAGATCGCGGGTGATGCCGCGGTCTTGCAGGCCGTCACCGTCGTGCAGCCATTTCTTGGCAATCGAGGTGGTCAGAATGGGCCAGTCGGTTTTGCTGTCGATCCAAGCGTCCAGCGTGTCTTTCATCTTGGACTGGCACAGGTACAGGTGCTTGGTGTCACGCATTTCCAGATCGGTCGAACCCGAGATTGTGGAATGCGGGTTGATCAGATCAACGGGATCCAGCTGTTTGGTGCAGTTGTCACACTGGTCGCCGCGCGCGCTGTCGAAACCGCAGTTCGGGCAGGTGCCCTCGATATAGCGGTCGGGCAGGAAACGGCCGTCGGCGTGGGAATACATCTGTGTTTCAGACACTTCGCGGATCAGGCCGCGTTCGGCCAGAACACCTGCGAAATGCTGGGTCAGCTTCTGGTTCTGTTCCGAAGACGAGCGACCGAAGTGGTCGAAAGACAGGCGGAAGCCTTTGGCGATCTCGGCCTGAACCTCGTGCATTTCGGCGCAGTATTCCGCGACGGGCTGGCCTGCTTTGGCGGCGGCCAGTTCGGCGGGGGTGCCGTGTTCGTCGGTGGCACAGATGAACATCACTTCATTGCCGCGGGCACGCTGGTAGCGGGCAAACAGATCGGCGGGCAACTGAGAGCCCACAAGGTTCCCGAGGTGTTTGATCCCGTTGATGTAGGGAATTGCCGAGGTGATAAGATGCCGTGCCATATGCCTGTCCCTAAGCGAAAGTCGCGTTTGATCTGTCCCTTAACTTATGTCGCGGGCGGGGGAAAGTGTGCGTCACGGCTGTTGTGGCTTTGCAGGCCCGTTGGGGCCTAATTGCCAGCTTTTGGGCGGGGCCATTCGGGCGCGCAGACGGTCCAGTCGCCAGCGGGGGCTGTCGGGCGTGTGCGCCGGGTTCATCCGGTAGCGCGTCTCCACGCCCGCCGCGCCGCCATCGCCCGGCGTCAGCAGCAGGCCAAGGGGGCGGCACTTGCCCAGTTCTGCCCCGCTTTGGGCGGCAAGGTGCAGGCGACGCACCGGTGTCAGGGGCGGCGGGCCGGGCAGATCGCAGATCACAACAGGGGCCACGCCGGACCGCAGCGCCTCTTCCATAGACCACAGCAGGTCTTCGGGGCGGCGGGGGGTGACAAAGACCAGATTGCGTGGAGGCACGATATCAGCCACCGCCACAGGGTTCAGTGGATCAGCGCCCCAAACAGGCGCAATCCACAACACAGGCCCGCCCGTTTTGGCCGCAATACGCAAAGCCAAAGTGCGCCGCGCCCGTCCGCACAGTTCATGCACCCGCGAGACCGGCAAGGCGATATCGTCCCACAGCTCTAACGCCGGAGGTGGTGTGTGCGTGGTCCGTTTCAGCAGGGCATGAGTCATGCGGATGAGTATAAATGTTCGCTAAATGTTCTCAAGGTTATTCGGCGACTTTTGCTGATGGACACAGAGGTTGCGACCAGCTCGTGAAAACAATGGATGCACTGCTGTCGCATTTGTTTTGAGCGTAAATTTCGGAAGGCAGTCCGATTGTTTTCATTTTGGAGACAATGCCAGTTGGTTTGTGGTGATATTGCCATTCTGTTGGACCTTTGGGTCCAGTCTCGTTAGGGTTGATTCCAATTTTTATTAGTCATTTGGAGCTTGAAGAATATGGCGAAGCCCAGCGGTAAAGGTAAAGGTGGCGGCGGTGGTGGTGGCGACACTGACAGCGGCGGAGGCAAGGTTCGGGGCACGAACGGCAATGACGTGTTCACATCGACATCCGGAAACGAGTTGTTTCAGGGACGCGAAGGCACCGACACACTGATCCTGAACGGGTCGGTTTGGGACTATGATTGGGACATCGAAAGGCTCGAACGCGGCGTCGACTGGACCATTCTGGATACCACTGGTGCCGATGGCGAGGATTCCCTCAGCAGCGTTGAAATCCTGCAGTTCGACGACGCAACGATTGTTCTGGGGCAGGACACGCCCATGGAAATCATCGCGGATGCGCCGGAACGGTTTGTGGTCTACGAGGATGAGACCGACAGCTTTAATCTGGTCATTCAGGATCTTGATGACACTGACGTTGATGTAAAATTCGAAACGGGCCTTTGGTCGCAGGATCGCGACTATGCGGACCTGACCATTTTGCAGAACCTCGACAGTGATCAGAACCGCTATGGCGCACATTCGGTGCAGCGCGTGTACGAGTTCACTTATGATTACGTCGAAGGCGACGTATCGCTGGCCGAAGGCGAAGAATACGTTCAGACGGTCACGTTGATGGCGACCACATCTTCGTCCGAGGATTTCTTTGGCTACACCGAAGAAGAAACCCGCGCGATCACCTTTGATCTGGTCATCATCGGCCAGAACGATGCGCCGACCATTGGGTCATGGGCCAGCTTCAGGACCGATCAGGTCGATGGCGACGTGTTCGACCTGTCCGGACTTGGTGACGATATCGACAGCGACGATGATGGCACGACGCTGAACTATGAAATCGTCTCGGTTACTCAGAATTACACATACCACAGCTTCCCGCTGGAGTTCACAACCGAGGGCACGAACCTGGTTATGTCAGGCGTGCAACTTCCTCTTGCCATGACAACAGACGAAGAAGCATGGGCTTTGGTCGAAGTGCAGGCCGTAGACAGCCATGGAGCGACATCTGCCACCACAGCTGATATTGAAGTTTACGTAGCGGGTACCGCGACCGAGCGGGTCCGTGCTTCGGTTCTGGATGAAAATGGGGACATTGATCTGTCGTCTGTGACCTTCGCGCCTGAGGATATTGTCGACTACGGCACAGAGGTTTTGGACGTTCCGACGGGTTTTGATCCAAATCTAGTTGAGCCGATGTGGCAATATACGTTGAGTGACGACGTACGCTATATCTCTGCCGGTAGTATCAATGGTTTTGTCATCGATACCGATAGCGTCACTTCGTTTTACGGGGGGTATTCAGAAACTGGTGGAATTGGTGCTGACACGCTTGTCTTCGAGCTACAAGGGGCGGTTCAACAGTACTTCATGCTGAACGACATTGAGACCGGTTACGGCGAAGATGTTGTGATTATTGACATGACAGGAGCGGAGGAGTCCGTCCTGTTGGGTACCATGATCAATACCGGTGCGCAGAGCGATCAGGTCGTGATCCGACAGGATGCATCAATCATCGGATGGCATTCGCCGGAAGTGCATACTGGGTCCGGCCATGACGTGGTTGACATCGAATTTATCTGGGACGGAACGGTCGACAATACGCAGCTGTTGTTGCAGCCGAACGTAAATCTAGGCACAGGCAACGACACTTTCCGCTTTGTCGCAACGTCCAGCACAGGAAATGCCGCAGGATATGATGTGGACTTAGGTGTGGATGCGGGTGACGGTGACGACTATCTGATCGTCGATACATCTGGCCTTCCGGCGGGTGCGCCGATCCCAAGTGATCTGGGAGAGGAACTCGACATCTACTTCGAATTTTATCCGGGCGGTGCGGGCGGCTTTATCTCGATGGGCGCTGGAAGCGACACGCTCGAACTGGCACTCAGTGATCCCCTTTATAGTGAGCGCACATTGGTTGTTACTGGCGACACCTTTTATGAAGATGGAGCTGACTGGGATCACGTCATTCTGACCGAGTGGACGCAAGCGGATGTTGATATAAACATGTTCACCGATGATTACGGCCGAACTGGGTTCCGTTTGTCTACGGATGGCGGGCAGCATGTGGAACTGATCGGGATCCAGCAAGTCACCTTTGCTGACGGAACCGAGTGGATTCTGTAGGTTTCCGGATCAACCAGCAGGGCGGGCGCCGGTCCAGTGTCCGTCCTTTAGCAGTTTCTGAATAACCGTATGCAGCACATCCCTGACGGCGGTCTGTGCGCGGGTGGCGGGGCGGTTGCTTTGTGCGACCAGATGCACACGCCGCCACAGGCCGGGGGTGGTGACATGCACGGCCTTCAGGCGCCCATGGGACACGTCACGCGCGACCGCGTGGTAAGGCAGGATCGATGCGCCGTAGCCCGAAGAAACAAGGCTTTTGATACTGGCGTAGGCGTCGATTTCGACGGCGATTTGCGGCGTGACGTCGATTTCCCCCAAGGCCAGATCGATCAACGCCCTCAGGCCGTGGGCGGGGCTGGGCAGAACCATTTTCATGGCGTCCAAATCTGGCAAGGCGATCTCGGTCGGGCTGTCTGCTTCGGCGGCAAGGATCAGGACCAGTTCTTCATCCAAGAGCGGCTGCGATGTTACATCCGATCCCTTCGGGGCGCTGTAAAGCACGCCGATGTCCACACGGCCTTCGGTCAGCCAGTCGGACACAAAGCCGCTCATCCCCTCAAGGATATTCAATGTCACCCCGGGGTACTGGGCGTGGACCGCCTCGATCAATGGTAGGGCGACAAGTTCTGCGATCGTGCCGGGAAGACCGATGCGCACGGTGCCTGTCGGGGCGGCCTCTAACGTGCGGATGTCATCGGTCATGCGGGCGACGTCATCCAGAATGCTGCGGGCGCGCGAGGCCAGCAGGCGACCGGCTTCGGTCGGGGTGACGCCAGCCGCGTGCCGCTCAAGCAACTTGGTGCCCAGTTCGGCCTCCATATTCTTCAGGTGCAAAGACAGGGCAGGTTGCGCCACGCCCACAGGCCCATGCAGCAACCCGCGAGAGCGGTGAACACGAAGGTCCAGCGCCAGTCGCCCATCAGCATCAGCACGCCCTGGCCGATGCTGGGCGCGACAGCGGGCACCATCAGGAAGATGACGAAGATCAGGCTCATCATCCGGGCCATCTTGTCGCCGCCCACCCGGTCGCGGATAATCGCGGGCGGAAGCGCCACGATGCCCGCTGCGCCGAAGCCCTGCAGGAAGCGCAGCGCGAGCAGCGATTCGAAGCTCCACGCCAGCGCGCACAGGATCGAGAATGTGACGTAGAGCGCC
>CATNDK010000118.1 GCA_950096585.1 Thalassococcus halodurans
CGTGCATGGCACGCACGTGGGTGCGCACGATGGCCAGACCGACCCCTGCGCCCGAGATCGTACCGTTTTCCGCAGACAGCCGTTCAAAAGGACGGAACGCGCGGACCACGTCGTTTTCATCAAAGCCAGCCCCTGAATCGATAAACATCAGCCTCAGGCATTTTTCATCGACCTGATGCGCGGTCACGTGGACCCAGCCACCCTCGGGGGCAAATTTGATGCCGTTGGTCAGCAGTTGTTTGATCACCTCGCCAAGCCGCTCCGGATCGGCAAGAACCTTTTGTGTCCGGTCGAAATCACAACTGACATCCAAATCCTTGGCCTCGGCTTTGGGCAAAAGCTTGGCGATCTGGGCAGAAATGATCTGGGTCGTATCAACAGGCTGAAGTTCGTCCTCGGACGCCTCGTTGGTCAGTGATGCAAAGGCCAGCATGTTTTCAACCATTTCGGCGATCTGGCCACCTGCCTGACGCACCATTTCCATCCGCTCGGCCAGGGCTTTGGGGCTGATCTCGCGTCCGTGCTCGGCGTCTTGCTGGGTCAGGTCCGAGAACCCGATGATGGCGTTCAAAGGTGTTCTCAGCTCGTGGCTCATCGAACGGAGAAAGGCTGACTTTGCCTCGCTGGACACAACTGCGCGCCTACGGGCCACGGCCAATCCGCGCGAATAGCTTGAGAACACAGAAGCAAAATAGCTCATTTCGATCATCAGAAGGATAAACACCGTCATCGCCGACAAAGGCGCGATGATCGTTCTGGCCTGCTCTTCCCCGATGACGAAACTGTCGTAAAAACTGTAATCGGTGTACCAGCCGACGAACCAGAACGTGATCGGCACGCAAACAAGCGAGATGACAGTATTCCTGTCACGTCCCAACGAAAACATCAGGAACGGCATCGCGCAGGCAGGGGCAAACATAAAGCTGATGTAGCCCATCGGATGCACCAGAAAGGTCGCCCAAAAGGCCCCAACATTGGCGATCAGAAACCACGTGATCCGGGCAAGGGTATGGGCGTTCATCCGGTGCAGGATCATGCCTGATGTAAAGCCTAGCCCGACCAGTGCTGCTGCGGCCACAACGGCCCAGGACTTCAAAAACAATCCAAGGGCAATCCAGAGGATCGCCAAGGGCAAGGCAACACGAACGGATGCCCGCGAATGCGAGATCCGGGCATCTTCCATGCCTCTAGGTCTATGTCGGCTCATGGTCGTGATCGGAGTGCCTGCGGTATGTTGCCGTCTTGCTCAATATAACGGCACCCGACAAATATGTGTTGTGACCGTTCGGATAGGTTCACCTAAAAAGTTACGTCGGCACTGAATTTTTCAAGAAATTAATGTCGACAAGATTGGTAAATTTTCTTTTATTGTCGACAATCCGTGCGGTTTGCGACACTTTCACACGCAATGGGCCCTTGCCCGTTCTTGTGAAAACCACCAAACACCAACCGATATCTTCAACAGTACCAGTGTTCCTATGCTCGACTTCGCTCTGACTGACCTATTGCTCATCCTTGCCGGAGTGATCGGCACGGCCATCATCGCTGGCATTCTTGCGGGCCTTTTGGGGGTCGGTGGCGGCATCGTTCTGGTGCCTGTTCTGTTCTGGGTGCTGTCGATCACCAATTTCCCACCCGAACTCTCGATGCATATGGCCGTTGCCACGTCTCTGGCCACCATCATCTTCACCTCGATCTCGTCTGCGCGCGCACATGACAAACGCGGGTCGGTGGACCGGTCACTGTTGAAGCTATGGGCACCCGGCATCGTTCTTGGCGCGCTCAGCGGCGGGCTTGCTGCAAAATACATCAATGCCGACGGGCTCAAGGTGATTTTCGGCGGTTTGGCGCTATTGGTGGCGATCAACATGGCAACGCCCAAGACCCTGGTCATCCGCGATGACCTCCCCGCCAGCCGCTTGGTCAACGGGGTGATTTCCTACGTCACAGGCGTGTTTTCCGCCCTGATGGGGATCGGAGGCGGAACACTGTCTGTGCCCTTGCTGGTGGGTTTCTCGGTCGAGGTACGCCGCGCTGTGGGCACTGCATCGGCCTTTGGCTTTCTGATCGCTGTGCCTGCAGTTTTGGGGTTCATCTACGCGGGCTGGGGCCTCTCAGGCCGACCGCCGCTGTCCTTGGGATACGTCAACATCGCAGCGGCCTTGGTGATCCTGCCCTTCACTGTCGGCTTTGCACCCTTGGGCGCAAAGATCGCGCATTCGGTTGATACCAAGTGGATCAAGCGCGTGTTCGCCGCGTTCCTTGCCATTACTGCGATCCGGATGTTGATGTCCGCACTGGGATAAAAACCGGCGGTTAAGCGGGTATCGTCGACAGCACTTCTTGTGCCGCAATCGTCAAATGGCGGCGCAGCGCCTTGGATGCTGCGCGTGTATCGCGTTCGATGATCGCTTCGACGATTGCCTGATGTTCGATGCAGGACTGCATGACACGTTCTTTGGATTGCAGCTGCTTTTTCCGAAACGGTGCAAGCTTCAGCCGAAGTTGGTCGGCCAGTTCGGCGATGTCACGGTTCTGGGTACCCTTATAGATCATGCCGTGAAATTCGGTATTCAGCGCAGAGTATTCAGTCGTATCGCCCGACTTCGCAATCTCGCCCATCCGTGCATGCAAGGCTTCAAGTTTGCCGCGATCTCCGATGCTCATCCGTTCGGCCGCAAACTGGCCGCAGAGCGCCTCAACCTCGCCCATGGCTTCGAACATCTCTTCGATCCGGTCGCGCGTAATGTTCACCACAATCACCCCGCGATAGGGCACGCGTTCTGCCAAGGATCGTGCGACCAGCGTATGCAGCGCTTCGCGGATGGGCGTGCGCGACACGCCAAAGCGTTTGGTCAGGCTTTGCTCATCCAGTCGCGCCCCTGCAGGGATAGTGCCCATGACAATCTCGGCCTCAAGCTCGGACGCAATGGCGGCCGAGCGCACGTTTTTGGGTGCGCCGTCGTCGGGGAATTGTGCACTGGAATCGGAGTTAGAAGTCATACTGGTCTACTTTAAACTTTTTCGACCCATACCAGACTTAGGCCGGATGACGCAAAAGGGCTTTTGTCTCAGGCATGCCCAAAACAAAAAAATCCCCCGCCATTCAGTCCAAAAGTTCTGAACAACGGGGGCTTCTGGATGGGGACTACCAGTGTCTTCTTCCTAAGTCTGCATCACACAACAGGTTTAAGGAAAGCGCTCCTTAGGGAAACTCTACTATCTAAAGATATAGTGATTCAAAAAATTATAAAATTTCGGTGCAAATCGGGAGCAAAAGCTCCCCTTGAGAGTTGTCTGAATCACGTGCACCATCGCAAAAACATTGATCTGAGGCTTTTCACATGCAGTTTTCCCGTCGCTGGCTTATCGCAGCCCTCCCTGCCGCCGGACTAGCCGGCTGCGCATCGCCCCACAGCGCCATTTCCACCAGCCGTTCAGGCCTGCCCCCCGAATTCCTTCCCCAACGCAATCCGGCGTATGACCGCTGGGTTCAGGCGTTTCAGACGCGTGCACGCAGTCGCGGCATTTCCGACGCCACGTTGCGCACAGCGTTCCAAGGCGCAGGCTTCCTGCCCGGCGTTGTCGAACGGGATCGCAACCAGACCGAAACCAAACGATCGCTTGAGGATTATCTTGCCATCGTGGCCAACGACACCAAAGTCGCCGAAGGGCGCAGAAAACGGGCCGCGTTTTCGGGCATCCTTGGCGAAATCGAACGGCGCTACGGTGTGCCCGCAAATGTTGTCGCAGCGGTCTGGGGGATGGAAAGCAACTATGGCGCGCGACGCGGGGATATTCCGGTAATCTCAGCCGTCTCGACGCTGGCCTACGATGGCCGCCGCGGTGCGTTCTTTGAAAAACAGTTGATGGCAGCACTGCGCATTCTGGCCCGGCGCGACGTCAGCGCGGCCAACCTGACAGGCAGTTGGGCAGGCGCGATGGGCCACACCCAGTTTATCCCCACCACATTCGAGGCCTACGCCGTTGATTTCCGTGGCGATGGGCGCCGCGACATCTGGTCGGACGATCCAACTGACGCGCTGGCATCCGCAGCCGCCTATCTGGCCAAGTCGGGATGGAGGTCAGGCCAGCCGTGGGGGCTTGAGGTCTCTCTGCCCGCTGGCTTTAGCGCGGGTCTTGCGGGTCGTGGCAATAAACGGTCGATCGCATCCTGGCGCGATCTGGGCGTCAGAACTGCCTCGGGCGGCACCCTGCCCGATCATGGATCGGCCGCGCTGTTGTTGCCCCAAGGTCCGAATGCGCCGGCGTTTCTGGTGTTCAACAACTTCAACGCCATCCTGCGCTACAATAATTCTGAAAACTATGGCATCGGGATTGGCTATCTGTCGGACCGCATCAATGGCGCAGGACCGCTTAGCAAAGCATTTCCGCCTGACCGCAATGGCCTGACAATCAATGACCGGAAAGAGCTTCAGCGCCTGCTGACGGCGCGCGGGTTTGATACCGGCGGCGCAGATGGCGTTCTGGGCACCAAATCCCAAGCCGCCATTAGCGCCTATCAACGGTCAATCGGCGTTGCCGTGACTGGCGAACCGTCGCTGACCCTTTTGGCAAGCCTACGCTAGGTCCGCGTTTAAAGACCGCCCAGCAACAGCAATGGCAGAAGAAGCAGCAGCCCGCCCAATCCACCTGCGTCGCCGCCGTCACCGTCATCGCCGGAATCCTGATCCAAGGCTTTCTGGTTTTCGCCGCCAGCTTCAGGATCATTTTCGGCGATGAACTCATCCGTCAGCTCAACTGTGGGCAGCGGAAACTCTGTTGTCGTAGGCTCGGACGTATCACCGGAGTTGTCTTCCTGCTCATCCGTGCGCGTAAACGTGAAAGGACGCGCATCTGCGTCGGTGACGACAACGTCGGTATCGACCGGCTCCAGCAAAAGGTCAGCACCATCTTCGATAAATCCGTCTGCGGGGACGATATCGTCAAAGACGACCTGCATGACCTCGCCCGGGTTTAGCGTGACGGTCAGGGTCCCATCTTCGAACATGGTCGTGGGATCGATTTCACGCACTTCCGCGTCCGAACGCGAGTTGCCGGCGGCCTCTCCGTCAGCGACGCCCAGAACTGTGATCTTGATCGCCGCAGAGCTTTCTACAAAGTTGCTAACGTCGATGTCTTCAGACGTGGCCGACTGATCTGTAGAGGCGAAGTAGAACACCAGATCGCCGTCGCCATAAAAGGCATGCGCGTCGATATCGCCAACGGATGTTTCCGTCACGTCGTTGTCTTCGGGTTCCAGATCGATCAGACGCTTACCAGGAAGTGTTTCGGCCATCATGCGGAACATTTCGCCCGGCGCGGTCAGTTCCGAATAATCCTGCCCATAGCTCAGCGCGTTGTCTGTGTTCTGCAAAAGCGGCCAGACGTTCGCCACGTCGACGCCAGCCAGCATCATCTCTTCGACGATGTTCAGCATTTCATGCGCTTGATACAGGCCGTAGTCCTCGGTCCCATCCAACGCCGATGTCGCCCCAGAGGCATTCCATTCCGTCACATAGATTTCGAGTTCCTCGAAAGTCTCGATCCAGTTTTCCTGAATGGTGTCCAACTGATAGGACCGCTGCCCTGCCAGTTCGGGGCCTTTTGTATAGACGTGCGCGACAACGCCATCGAGTGCTTCGATCTCTTCCGGAGTGTCGAACTGAGATGTGATGATCTGGTTTGCCAGCTTGGTCCAGTTGATATTGCCGGAATTGCCAATCGCCGAGTAATCTAGGTCCAGTCCGTTGGTTGCGTTGATATCGTCAATGACATCTTCCGCATCCCAGCCCTGATACTCCGTGCTCAGCTTGGCATAATTAAAGTTCGTACCAACCTGCGCGACGATTTCGATGTCGTCCGCTTCGGGATATGTTTCGGCCAGTTTGGCAAGCTCATCATCGATAATGACGCTCATCTCGGAAGCCAGCGCGCCGTATTCGAACGAATTCATCTCGCCCGAACCCCAATATTCGTTGCCAAGTTCGAACGCCGCGATATCCGCATCGCCGTAAACACCGGTGACGACGTCGTTGACGAACTGGCGGAGGGCGTCCTCATCAATCTCGGGAACACGGTTGCCGGAATCATCCGGCTCGTCCGACAGCTGCGTGCGCGTGGGGATCACCAGAACGACCTCGTGGCCATTCTCTGCGGCGTACTCCATGAACTCCGAAATCGGGATGAACTCGCGCGCTTCGCCGGTGTCCGGATCATAGACGACCGAACTGTCGGGGTTGCTTAGGTCAAAGTAGGATTCGGTCAGCGACCCGCCCGGGTACCGCAGCACGGTAGACCCCAGATCGTCGATCAGTTCTGCATAAGATCCTTCGCCCGTCATCGTGGCACGGGTTGCCAAAACGTTGCCGCCAAAAAGATCAGACGTTGCTTCTTCGCCAATAAAACCGGAACTCGTCAGAAGTGTCATAGCACGCACTCCTGCTGAATATAGAATTTGTATTGTTTTGAATTAATGGATTGGGTATTTCCCCAACCCGCCAGAAAACAAAATCGCGGAAATAAGGAAACAATTTGAAATTGATTAAGGCGATTTTGTGTCGCACTTATTTCGACCCTAAAACCGAAACACCAATTCGACTTATTTTCACCCTTAATAAGCAGAGACATCTTTCCCACCATCTTTGCATGTGATGGAGAAAGCTGTGCAACCTAGGTGCCAAAAATTTCTATTTTAGAAACGAATTGCCGATTTATACGAAATTACACACCATATATCTTTGATATAATCGCAATTATCTAAAGTGAATTAATTCAATAACTATCGACAGAAATGAAAAAACGGGCGCACTTTCATGCACCCGTCTTTTCACATTAATTTTCAATTATTTACAGCAAAGCGCGCTCTCGACTGATGATAGCGGCGTGCGCCCGGTTCCGAGCGCCGAGTTTCTTACAAACTGCCCGCATATGCATTTTGACGGTCACTTCGGTCGACCCCATGTCGCGCGCGATCTCTTTGTTGGTCAGACCATCTGCCGCCAGACGCAGAACGAAATGTTCTTTTTCAGTCAGCTCCGCGCCACCGCCCGCGTCCGTTTGGCCGCTGCTATTCAATTCGTTCATCGGGACAAAGATCTGACCAGAGTCAATCAATTGGATTACGCTGATCAATGACTGCAACGGCATCGTTTTCGGAATTAGGCCCTTAACGCCCAATTCAAGCGCACTATTCAGGAAATGACGATCAACCTGCCCTGTGAAAAGAACGACCTTTGCGTCGCCTGATTTTTCCACAACGGTTTTAACGCTGGCCAATCCCACCATGCCAGGCATCTTCAAATCCAGAAGGATAATATCGTAGGTGCTGTCCGCGAGTGCGACGAGCGTTTCATCAAGCCCGCCTGTCAAACGAACCGAATATCCCGCGCCAGAGCGCAGGAGGTTCGCGACAGCCTCGCCGAGAAGCCGATGGTCATCGGCGATGAGTACGCTCAGAACTGGATCCGTCGACCCGTCCGTTCCGTTTATCATATGATCTTGCATTTTGTTCACTTGCCCGTGACGCTTCCTCAAAAGAATAACTTCGCTACTGTTCGCGTCTTAAGACTTCGAAAATCACAAAAGCGAACCGACATTATTACTTTATTCACCACAATCGAAAGCGGTAACCGGATAAAAGCGAAACTATTCTCTCTTTGGTCAGGATAGCATCACAAAGATACATGTCCATATCTTTCGATACATAAAGAAATCTTCGCGACTGATGTAATGATCTAATATCGCAGTAACGCGTGGGCGTTCTTAATAGAGTTGCATGGTTTCGGAGTTAGGCATGCTATTTTCACTTTTGGCAAATGTTTTGTCTTGCGGGCATACAATGGAAACGGTTCGCCGTTCCTCTTCGAAACCTCAGACGACCCTGCGATCCATCACTTCGTGCCCACAACAGAACTGGTGCCAAGAGCAACGCTTTGCCTCGTTCACTTTTGTGAACGGTTAAGTTTATGCCTCCGCAGCCACTCAGAGAAAGGATATTCGGGCTAGGCCCAAGCGCCCGCAAGGTGACCGCCTTGGCGTTGCTTGGACTTCTTATCCTCACCTGCAGTGCCCTCATCACCACAGCGATCAATCTTCAGGACCGTGTTGCAGACATTCGCGCGGCCGACAGTGACAACCTTGGCTGGGGTGTCGCCCACCTGCGTGTTGATCACCTTGATGCGCAGATCACGCTACAAAGCGCGATCACCGATGCCACTAACGGACAGATCGATAAAGGCCAGTTGCAGCTCGCAAAGCGGGAATTCGATGTGTTCTACAGCCGGATCGATGTGGTCAGCAGCAAACTCGCGCTAAATGAGGCTCCTGAAAATCTGCAGTCTAGGCTGGCAGAGTTGATCAACGCGCGAACCGCGCTGACCGAACTTTACGACGAGACCCAGTCTTTGGCCGTCTCGGACTGGTCCCCGATCTTGGAGCGGATAAAAGACCTAAGGCAGCCTGTTCGGGATCTGTCCATTGATACAATCGCCTTTGCTGTCAAAACCGAACAAGAGCGTAGACAGGACGAGCGGGAACTCATGTTGCAGTTCCTTGTCAAAACCTTGCTGTTGGGAACCGTTACCGCCCTGTCGGCCTTTCTGGCA
>CATNDK010000119.1 GCA_950096585.1 Thalassococcus halodurans
CCCAGAACCGGCTGCCCTCGCCGGGTTCACCTTCCGCGCCGATTTCGCCGCCCATCATGTTGACCAAACGGCGCACGATCCCAAGGCCAAGACCAGTACCACCGGCCTGACGTGCATACGAGCTGTCCAGCGTTTCGAAGTCCTGGAAAATCCGTTCGATATCGTCTTCGTCGATCCCGATGCCGGTGTCGATGACGCGGAACTCGATCGTTCCAGCCGGAGCATCCATTTCTTCGACTTCGATCTCGACCTCGCCGTTGCGCGTGAATTTCACGGCATTGCTGACAAGGTTCAAAAGGATCTGACGCAGACGCCGTTGATCGCCGCGCACCCAGTTTCGTTCCGGACCGACCCATGACCAGTTCAGGCTGTCGCCATTCGCTGTCGCCATCGGACGGTTGGTATCGACGATGCCCTTCAGCAAATCCGGCAGCGCGAACGCGCGGTCTTCCAGTGTCAGCTTGCCCGCTTCGTATTTGGACAGGTCCAAAACGTCGTTCACAAGGCTGAGCAACAAGCGGCCCGAGCTTTCCATCCGGTCGAGAAGTTCACTTTCTCGCTTGCCTGTCGACAAAGGACGCATCAGCTGCATCGTGCCGAGGATGCCGTTCAGCGGTGTGCGCATTTCATGGCTCATCACTGCAAGGAATTCGGACTTGGCCTTTTCCCCTGCCAAGGCGCGGTCGCGCGCATCGCGCAGGGCGTCCTCGGCATTTTTCCTGCGCGAGATGTCTCGGATATAAGCGACATACACCTGTTCCTCGCCACCGCCAGATCGGTCGATGGAAACCTCTGCGGGGAAATAAATCCCATCTTTGTGCAGCGACTGGATTTCAAACCGGCGACTGCCAGAGGGCAAAGGCTTGCCCGTTCCGATGAAATCAAACTTTTCCTTGGTCTCGGCTGGCGAAAACAGATCTTTCAGATTTACGTTCGTGCGATCTTGAAGCTCACCGAACATCGTATCTGCCGCTGGGTTTTGCGTCAGAATACGCCCCCGGAAATCCGCCAGCACGATTGCATCTAGCGACGTTTCCACGATGGTCTTAAGCTGTTCGGACGCCTGTTCAACCTCGGCTGCGTGGCGCCGTGCGATGGTATTCATCTGCATCAGTTTGGCCGCAGCGACGATCAGAATGGCCAGCAGGATCATCACAAAGACGGCCAGAATAACCAGCGTCTTCATAACTTCCTGACGACGGTCGCGGGTGTTTTCCGCAAAGGCCGCCAGACCCGCCAAGGTCATTTCACGTGCGACAGGGGTAATTTCGACGGCAGCTTTTTGCAGATCGGGTAACGCGGCAATCAATTGCGGGTCATCCCCGTCAATGATTGGAACGGTTTCCTCTAGAAAGGTCAGAAGTCGCTCCAACGATCCACTGAAGGTGGGCGAGTTTCGCAACTGGATGAACGAATTGCCGTAAAGCAATGTCGACATACGGCTATAGAAAACATCAAAGCGCCGGCGCAAATTCCGAAGGTCGGCCGGATCGCTGCCGTCGGTTTCCAAAGCAAGCCGGTAGCGAAGCAATTCCACGTCTACCTGCGCGACGGTCCATTGGGCGTTGTCCGATGTCGCAGTGCTGATTTTGTCGATCTCTTTCGAAATCATCCAGCTTAGGCCCACGACAAATGCCAGACAAACCACTACCGTTGCCGCTAGTAGTTTGACCGACATTAATCGACGCATTACAGCGCGAATTCTTGTGCCAACGGACACCAACGTCTCCCGCGCGGATTGGCCTTGGTGGGTCTATTCGACGGTGATCCGGTCCAATTGCCAGATACTACGTGAGTAGATCACTTCGGTTTGATAATTCGGGGAACTGTCGTACGGATACACAACCCACAACGGGCCTTTATCGCGAACGGACATTTCCTCACCATTGTTGGAATATGCAACAATCGGGCCATTCTCGACCCAGTCTTCTGCCGGAATCTCGACCGAGTAGTCGTTAATGGCTGTTGCTTTCATAATGCTGCCGGTGGCCCCCACCGCGTCCATCAAAACCTGCAAGGAAACGCCTTCAAAAGACTGCATACCTTCTGTCCAGATCGTGGTCGTCTCGATGGTTTCTGCGCCAAGCGCCTGCAGCATTTCGCGATCGAATGCAGCATCACCACTGGCGGTATTTGAATTCTCGATTGCGCCGCTGACCGTCAGCAACACAGGACCCGCCGGTGCCTCAAGTTCGGCACTGAATCCCACGACCGGCAGAAAAGTTGCGACTGCAAATGCAACGCGCGAAATTACGGTATTAGTCATAGAACCAACCTTTCGATAACGCTGTTCAATATGGCAGGTTAAAATTAGCGCTGCAGTAGAGCATAAGTTGAAAATCAATATCCATTGGTATAGGTTTTCACGAAGCTAAATTCAAATTGCGTGTTAAAACACTGAAACCGATAGACGGGAATCTGCCACAATCCCTATCCTTTTAAATAGAACCTTCAGATACTGCAGATATACTTTGTTCCGGATCAGTGCGCTTTTGCACCAGTTCGTTGGGCTTACGACTGCGGCAAAATCGTAGGTTTGCTTAGGGAAGAAGCATGTTCTATCTTAAGATAAACAGACTGAAAGCAGAAAAGGCGGGTAGTCTAGGCATATGATGACCCTGAGGCGCATTCACAATGACTGAAAGCTCGCAACTGCGCATTCTGGTTGCAGACGATCATGACCTTCTCCGGGACATGCTTCAACTTTATCTCGGAAAAGAACCAGACATATCGGTCGAAACCGTCGCCGATTTCAACGCGGCCTTTGAGCGGGTCAAGGATGATCCGGTTTTCGATCTGGTTCTGCTTGATTACTCGATGCCCGGCATGACCGGTCTGGAAGGGATGCAGCGCATTCAGGATCTTCCTGGCGATCACCGTGTCGGTATCATTTCCGGCACAGCGACCCGCGACGTGGCCCAAGAAGCCTTGGAAAAGGGTGCGGCAGGTTTCGTGCCCAAAACGCTGTCGGCCAAGTCGCTGATCAACGCGGTCCGTTTTATGGCGGCAGGCGAACAGTTCCCGCCCATCGAATTCCTGCGCACGCCCGAGCCCGAGCGGAACCATCCGCTGGCCCAGAAACTGTCGCGCCGCGAGATGGACGTGCTGAAGGGTCTGACCGAAGGCAAATCCAATAAGGAAATCGCCCGCGATCTGGATATCCGCGAACCGACGGTAAAGCTGCACGTCAAAACGCTGTATCGGAAAATTGGCGTAGCAAACCGGACGCAGGCCGCTTTGATCGCCAAGGAACAGGGGCTTTACTGAGTCCGAAAGGCCACAGCTGTTCTTGCATCGTTCTACTTTGTTGACACAAAACGAGAACATGAGTAGAACAAAATGCGACAAACTTGAAGGGGTGTCGCAATGCTTACGAAAAAACAGCTGGATCTACTGCACTTTATTCAAAAGCGCGTCGCCCGCGACGGCGTACCGCCCAGCTTTGACGAGATGAAAGAGGCTTTGGACTTGCGGTCCAAGTCCGGCATCCACCGCCTGATCACTGCCCTTGAAGAACGTGGCTTTATCCGTCGCTTGGCGCACCGCGCCCGCGCGATCGAGATTGTAAAGCTGCCCGATACTCTGGCACCTTCTGGCGCGACCTTCACCCCGAAGGTTATTGACGGTGATCTGCCCGACAGCACACCGGCCGCCGCCAAGTCGATCACGATCGAAGCGACCGAACTGCCCGTGCTTGGCCGGATCGCAGCGGGTGAGCCCATTCAGGCCATCAACGATATCCCGCCGGAAATCGCTGTGCCCAGCCAGATGTTGAGCGGACCGGGCAAGCATTACGCGCTTGAGGTCAAAGGCGACTCGATGATCGACGCGGGCATCAATAACGGTGACGTTGTGGTTATCCGCGAAACATCGCAGGCCAGCGACGGCGATATCGTGGTCGCGCAGATCGAAGGGTATGAGGCAACGCTAAAGCGGTTCCGCCGCAAGGGCGACTCGATTATGCTTGAGGCCGCAAATCCCGCATATGAACCGCGCATTCTGCCGTCCGGATCTGTTTCGGTGCAGGGTCGTCTGGTCGGGCTGATCCGCACTTATTGATCTGTTGGCAATAGTTCGGTGAGCCTTTGGTTTTCCGGACCTTCGGGAACATTCCCGTGCCACATGCGAACCCCTTTCCGATGGCGTGCGGTCACCGCGCGCCATTCGCTTTTGTCGCGATACAAAGCTACAGCGCCCGTGTGACGCAAGGTTGACGCGTCAAAGGTCAAACACCGCAAGTCAGGCAGGGTCTGATTGCTGACAACCACATCGCCTTGATGACAGCCTTCAAAACTTTGAAGGGCACGCTTACCCGATACATGCTGGATGCCTGTGCTGTCTGACCAAAACGATGCGGCCTCACTTTGCGAAAGCGCGGAGCCATCATTTTCCAACCAGATACGCGCGGCAAAGCCTGCGCCTTTCGCTTTGCTTAGCGCCCTGCCCTGATCCGTCACAACGCCAACCAGCCCGCCATCATGCGCGATCAAAACGTCAGGCCGTGTCGCCCCGACCCAAATCCAGGCAGCGATCAAAGCCGGCACAATCCCGGCCCACCGCAATCTACCCTGCCACAGTAGGCAAAACAGCCCGGCCATTGCGCCAATGGGCAACACACTTGCAGGTGGCGAAGGCACGAGTTTTACAGCCTCATCCCAACTGCTGACCTGATGGGCGACGGTTAAAATCCAGCTCAGCCCCCATTCCATCGCCCAAAGCCCGATACCTTCCAGTCCGAAAGGCATCAGCAAAGCCGCCAGAACACCTGCGGGCATAACCACGATCCCCATCGCCGGAACTGCGATGAGGTTCGCGATCAAACCAAACTCAGCAAATCTGTTGAAATGCGCCATGGCGACCGGTGCTGTGGCCAAGCCCGCAATGAGCGAAGACAAAAATACAGCCGCGACAGGGCGCAACACCCGCGGGATTTTCTGCGACACATCAGAGCGTTGCCATGCACCGAACACAGCGACCAGCGCGGTCGTCGCCGCGAATGACATCTGGAAACCAGGTCCCAGCAGCGTCTCTGGCCTGAGGACAAGGACAATAAGCGCCGCCAATGCCAAGGCGCGAAACGACATCACCCGACGGTCAAAGATCACAGCCAAAAGCGCCACGGCCACCATGACAAAGGCCCTCTCGGTCGCGACGTTTCCGCCGGACAGCCCAAGGTATCCGGCACCGACCGCAAGCGCCGCCGCCGCCGCCAGCTTTTTGACCGGCCACAAAAGCCCCCATACCGGAACAAGCAACACGGCAAGGCGCAGGCTGGCGAACACGAACCCGGTCAAAAGCCCCATATGAAGACCGGAAATCGCCAAAAGATGCGCAAGGTTGCTGTCGCGAAGGGCGTCCAGCGTTTCCTGTTCAATCGCGCTTCTGTCACCCGTCATAATCGCGGCAGCGAAAGCACCTACCTGCCCTTCCAACTTTGCATGCACCCGTTCAGACAAAGTGTGTCGTGCCCGCGCCCACATCGGGCCACCAGTCGGCGGCTCTAACACCAGCGCAGGGATGCGGGTGTAGCCAACTGCCCCGATGCTCTGGAACCATGCATGCCTTTGAAAATCAAAGCCGTCCGGTTCCGCCGGGCCCGGCGATTTCGAAAGGTGCCCCGTCATGATCACGCGCATGCCCGGCTCTGGATCAATCCAGCGCTGATCACCGTGCAACGACACGCGCACACGATGCGGCGTTCGATCCGGGGCCATATCCTGTAGGACCACCTGATCCAGCAGCAATCGCGGCTTATCGCTGGATGATCGGTCAATCGCTATGACACGGCCCTCGATCGGACCGTAGTACCGGAACTCGATCAAGGGCGTCGCGACCATTTGCGCCCGAACGCCCGCAATCCCGAAACCAGCCGCGAAGACCCCTATACAGACCAGCCCGATTTGCAACGTTTCGTTTACAAAGCGTCGGGATAAAGCGGCACCTAACGCGACACAGAACGCAAACCCGATCTGTTCAGCAGACGGATCAGAGCGAAGTGAGAAGAATGCGCCGATGCCAATGGCGAGGACCACCGGAACCCAAGGAAACAAATGCCCGCGCTGCCGGGCGAGTTCGCTTTCCAGCAGGGTCCAAAGGCGTGGCATGCTTGTTCTTCATCCCCTTGCTGGGTATGGGTGCGCAACGCTAACCGCATCAAGCTTATCGAAAGGTTAAGCAATCCAATGTCTGACCAAGTCATCACCCGTTTCGCGCCGTCCCCCACTGGCTATCTCCACATCGGTGGCGCGCGCACTGCGCTGTTCAACTGGCTGTATGCACGCGGTCGCGGCGGCAAGTTCCTGTTGCGGATCGAAGACACCGATCGCGCACGGTCCACACCCGAGGCAACTGAAGCCCTGTTGAAAGGTCTGGCTTGGCTGGGACTGGATCACGACGGTGAGGTCATCAGCCAGTTTGAACGCGCCGACCGTCATGCCGAGGTGGCCCATGAGCTTCTGGCCAAGGGTGCGGCCTACAAATGTTTTGCCACGCAGGAAGAAATCGAAGCCTTCCGCGAAGCTGCGCGTGCTGAAGGCCGCTCGACCCTGTTCCAAAGCCCGTGGCGCGATGCCGATCCAGCGACGCATCCCGACGCGCCGTACGTGATCCGTCTGAAAACCCCGCAGGAAGGCCAGACAATCATCAAGGACGAAGTTCAGGGCGAGGTTAAGATCGGTAACGATCAGTTGGACGATATGATCCTGCTGCGCTCGGACGGTACGCCTGTTTATATGTTGGCTGTGGTTGTGGACGACCATGATATGGGCGTGACCCATGTGATCCGCGGCGATGACCACCTGAACAACGCTGCACGTCAGATGGGGATCTACACCGCAATGGGTTGGCCGGTGCCGGTTTATGCCCACATTCCGCTGATCCACGGCCCTGATGGCAAGAAGCTGTCGAAACGCCATGGTGCGGTCGGTGTCGAGGAATATCAGGTCATGGGCTACCCGGCGGCCGGTATGCGCAACTATCTGGCCCGTCTTGGCTGGAGCCACGGGGATGACGAATTCTTTACCGATGAGCAGGCAAAAGAATGGTTCAACCTTGAGGGAATCGGCAAAAGCCCGTCGCGCCTCGACTTTAAAAAACTGGAAAACATCTGTGGACAGCACATTGCTGCGGCAGATGATGCTGCGCTGCTGCATGAACTTGAGGCGTTTTTGAAAGCCGCGGGCAAACCCGACCTTACGGAAGTGCAAAAAGACGGTATGCATCGGGGAATGTACTGCCTGAAAGACCGGGCCAAAACTTTCCCGGAACTTCTTGAAAAAGCTGAGTTTATCATGGCTTCCCGCCCGATTCAGCCGGACGAGAAGGCCGCAAAGGCACTGGATGATGTATCCCGTGGTATACTGAACCAATTGACGTCGCAGTTGCAGAATGCTAGCTGGACCCGTGAAGAATTAGAGGCGGCCGCCAACAGCGTCGCCGAAACGAACGGCGTCAAGTTTGGCAAAATGGCAGGCCCCATACGGGCGGCTTTGGCCGGACGCGCAGTGACCCCGAGCGTATTTGATATGATGCTTGTTCTTGGCCAGCAGGAAAGCCTGCTGCGACTGGAAGAAGCGAGCGCAGGAGAATAGTGACCCTAAAACGGTCCCCGTTCTTGGCGCTAATAAGATAAGCGCACAATCGGGCCCACCCCGGGCCCGATATCGTAGCAAACGAAGGGATGAAACATGGCCGATACTCCGAAAACAGCCACGCTTACGATTGACGGACAGTCTTATGATCTGCCCATTTATTCGCCAACGGCTGGACCCGATGTAATCGACATCCGTAAGTTGTACGGTCAGGCAGGCGTCTTTACCTACGATCCGGGCTTCACCTCGACTGCGAGCTGCGATTCGACCATCACGTTCATCGATGGCGACAAGGGCGAGCTGCTGCACCGCGGCTATCCGATCGACCAACTGGCCGAAAAATCGCACTATCTCGAAGTCTGCTACCTGCTTCTGTACGGTGCCCTGCCGACAGCTCAGGAACTGGAAAACTTCGAAAACATGGTGACACGCCACACCATGATCCACGAACAGATGCACAACTTCTTCCGTGGTTTCCGTCGTGACGCACACCCGATGGCGACAATGGTTGGCGTCGTTGGTGCGATGTCCGCGTTCTACCACGACTCGACCGATCCGTCGGACGCCCGTCAGCGTGAAATCGCGTCGCACCGCCTGATTGCGAAGATGCCGACAATCGCTGCGATGGCGTACAAGTATTCGATCGGTCAGCCCTTCGTGTACCCGCGCAACGATCTGGATTACGCGTCGAACTTCCTGCACATGTGCTTTGCCGTTCCGGCGGAAGAGTACGTTGTTGATCCGATCCTGTCCCGCGCGATGGACCGTATCTTTACCCTGCATGCTGACCACGAACAGAACGCGTCGACATCGACAGTACGTCTGGCGTCGTCCTCGGGTGCGAACCCGTTCGCATGTATCGCAGCCGGCATCGCCTGCCTCTGGGGCCCTGCCCACGGTGGTGCGAACCAAGCCT
>CATNDK010000120.1 GCA_950096585.1 Thalassococcus halodurans
GGCGACGCCAATGGCCGCAAAGGCCCCGAGGTCCGCTTCCTTGCGTCGACCGACACATTCTCGAACGTGGATTACGATTTCCATACGCTTGAAAAGCGCCTGCGCGAACTGGCCTTCCTGAACTCGGGCGTGCGTATCATCCTAGAAGATGAACGCCCCGCCGAACCGCTGAAAACAGAACTGTTCTACGAAGGCGGCGTGAAAGAGTTTGTGAAGTATCTCGACCGCTCCAAACAGTCCGTCATGCCGGAACCGGTTTACATGACCGGCGAAAAGGATGGCATCGGTGTTGAGATCGCGATGTGGTGGAATGACAGCTATCACGAAAACGTCCTGCCCTTTACCAACAACATTCCTCAGCGGGATGGTGGTACGCACGTGGCCGGTTTCCGTGGCGCGCTGACGCGGACGATCAACAACTACGCGCAGTCTTCGGGCATTGCGAAGAAGGAAAAGGTCAACTTCACAGGTGATGACGCACGCGAAGGTCTGACATGCGTTCTGTCCGTGAAGGTTCCTGACCCCAAGTTCAGCAGCCAGACCAAAGACAAACTGGTGTCCTCCGAGGTGCGCCCCGCAGTCGAAAGCCTGATGAACGAAAAGCTGGCCGAGTGGTTCGAAGAAAACCCGAACGAAGCCAAGATCATCGTCGGCAAGATCGTCGAAGCCGCGCTGGCGCGCGAAGCGGCCCGTAAGGCCCGCGAACTGACCCGCCGCAAAACCGCGATGGACGTGAACTTCTTGGCGGGCAAGCTTAAGGACTGTTCCGAAAAAGACCCGGCCAAAACAGAAATCTTCCTGGTCGAGGGTGACTCGGCCGGTGGTTCTGCTCAGACGGGCCGTGACCGTGGTACGCAGGCGATCCTGCCGTTGAAAGGTAAGATCCTGAACGTCGAACGCGCGCGTTTTGACCGCATGCTGGGGTCTCAGGAAATCGGCAACCTTGTGATGGCGCTGGGCACGGGCATTGGCCGTGACGAATTCAACATCGACAAGCTGCGCTACCACAAGATCGTCATCATGACCGACGCGGACGTTGACGGTGCGCACATCCGTACGCTGCTACTGACGTTCTTCTATCGCCAGATGCCTGAGCTGATCGAAGGCGGCTATCTCTACATCGCGCAGCCGCCGCTTTACAAAGTGACCCGCGGTAAATCCGAGGTGTACCTCAAGGATCAGGCGGCGATGGACGACTATCTGATCCAGCAGGGCACCGATGGCGCGCTGCTTCGTCAGGGCAACGGTGAAGAAATCTCCGGTCAGGATCTGATCCGTGTGGTTGAAGAGGCGCGTCAATTGAAGCGCGTTCTGGCTGCCTTCCCGACGCACTATCCGCGCAACATTCTGGAACAGGCCGCTATCGCGGGCGCGTTCGTTCCGGGTGCTGTGGATGCTGATCTTCAGGGCGTTGCCGACAAGGTCGCACAACGTTTGGATTTGGTCGCGCTGGAATATGAACGCGGCTGGATGGGCCGTATCACGCAAGACAAAGGCATGCGCCTCGCGCGTATCCTGCGCGGTGTGGAAGAGGTCCGGACACTCGATGGCCCGATGTTGCGTTCCGGCGAAGCGCGCAAGACAGGCAGCTTCACAGAATCCCTGCAGGCGGTTTACAACCTGCCCGCCGTCCTTGAACGCAAAGACCGCCGCGAGGTTATCAATGGCCCGCTAGATCTGCTGCGCGCCATTCTGCAGGAAGGCGAAAAGGGCAACCAGCTTCAGCGCTACAAGGGTCTTGGCGAAATGAACCCCGATCAGCTGTGGGAAACCACGCTGGACCCCGATGCGCGGACATTGCTG
The DNA here is from genome assembly GCA_950096585.1 of Thalassococcus halodurans. Classification (GTDB taxonomy): domain Bacteria; phylum Pseudomonadota; class Alphaproteobacteria; order Rhodobacterales; family Rhodobacteraceae; genus Thalassococcus; species Thalassococcus halodurans_A. The sequence goes on from CATNDK010000120.1 coordinate 1,804, forward strand.
CAAGTCCGTGTTGATGACATGGCTGAAGCGGATGACTTGTTCACCAAGCTGATGGGCGACGTCGTAGAACCGCGCCGCGAATTCATCCAGCAAAACGCCCTGAACGTCGAAAACCTCGACTTCTAAGGCAGATAGAAAAGGCGGAGGTTCTTGTGACCTCCGCCTTAAACCACTTCTTTACACAGCGATTTTACCGTCCAGCGCAGCATCGATTGCGTGCTGGCCAAAATGCAGTCCACATTCATATTTGCCGAAGATGAACTGTGTGTTTGCTCCGGATTTCAGCCCCTTCTGAATCCCTTCACCGATCACAAAATCCTCTTCGAATACGATCCGGATCAGATCGTAGTTCTTGGCGTAATAACGCTCTGCTTTTTCTGTCTTGGGCTCTTCCGGGATCAGCATCATGCACTGGAAAATGCAGGTATCGGGGCCCGTCGGGATCACAAAGTGGATATAGACGTGATCGTTCTGAACCTGCACAAAATTGGCAGGGAACAGGTAGTTCTGTGTCATGAAATACTTGCGATACTCCCACTCGGATTCAGGCTTATCACGCAGTTCTTCAATGTTCGGCTGCGGTAGGGCGTGGCGAACATGCGGCCCGAAATTCAGATGGACGCTTTGATTGTCCAGATAGCCGGAACAGGCCGTATCGCGGTGCGCATGGCAGAAATGATAGCTTTCCTGAAACCCCTCTAGCAGCAGGCGCCAGTTCATTTCCTTTTTCAGTTCCCACTTGCGGAACACAAAGTGGTTGCCAAGGTCCAGACCATTCAATTGCTCTTTCATCGGTGCAAGCCACGCATCGATGTCGACCTCGTGATCAGGAACCGAAGGCATCACCCAGATCAGGCCAAAGCGCTCCCAAGCGGGTAGTTCAACAAGCCCGAGGTCCGAGCGGTCCACTCCTTCGAAGCCAGCGGGCTGAGGAATGCCGCGCAGTTTGCCGTCCAGTCCATACGTCCAGGAATGGTAGGGGCACGAAAACGTCCGCGCCTTGCCGCAAGGTTCTTTTTCGACGCGTGCGCCACGGTGGCGACAGACGTTCAGAAATGCCTTCACCTCGCCGTCCTGCGTCCGCGTTACCAGAATCGGAACGCCTGTTGCATCGTGGGTAAAGAAATCACCCGCTTCGGCCAAATCGGACACATGACCCAAAACCAAGGGAAATTTGCGGAACAGTGTGTCGATCTCGCTTTGAACCCTGTCAGCGGAATTATACCGCTCGATGGGGTTCAGCATCACATCATCAAGCATATGGGTCGTCTTCTTTTCGACCATGTCAAAGACTTCACGGATGATCTGGCGTTCTTCGGTTGTGATGGTCATGACGTCTCCTCCTCAGCGGCTGGCGTTGGACAATACCGTTGCGCCGCCCAATATTGCTACAATACCAAAAGGTACTGTTCAATCGAGATTCTTTATTGTTTGATCATGTCTACTCCATCCGTGGACTTCACGTTGGGTCTGAAAAACAGTAGGGTCCCGCGACGTTTGAACTGGATTTAAAATGACCGAGCCCACCAAAACGATTGTCCGCAGGCGGCCGACACAGCGACGCAAAGAAAGCCCGCTGTCAGAAGAGGATTGGGTGGATGCCGCAATCAAAATTCTGAAAGACGACAACGTTCGCGGAATCAAGATTGATGCATTATGCAAGATGCTGGGTGTCACGAAGGGCAGCTTTTACTGGCACTTTTCGACGCGAAGTAACTTGCTTGTTGCGATGCTGGATCATTGGCGCCGCCGCACAACGCTGAATGTCATCCGGTCCGTATCCGGGGCAGGCGTCGATCCAAAAAGCAGAATGAAGCTTTTGTTTGCCCTGCCCCGCCGCAGCAATTCGCCCGCATCCGCGCAGGTCGAAGCGTCTATTCGCGATTGGTCGCGTAGGGCGGATTTGCCCCGCAAAGCCGTGAAGGAAGTCGACGAAATCCGCTTTGACTACATCACCGGGCTTTTCGCCGACATGGGCTTTGACGACACCGAAGCGCGTAAGCGCGCCTACCTTGCGTATTGTATCCTGATGGGCGACTCGATCCTGAGTGGTACGCTTTCAGAAATGGACGCCGATGAATTCGCCGCCCAAGCTTTGATGATCACGACCACGCAGGAAAAGAGTGACGGCTAACGGAAGCCGCCTAACGAATGCGTTACTCTTTGTTTGGGAACCGAGCCACCATTCTCCGACCCGCTTCGTCATACTCTCGCACAAAACGTTCGACGATGTCCGCTGTGGGTTCAACACGACCATTCGCGCCACACCCTTGCCCCGCGCTCCACACGGTTTTCCATGCCTTTGTGCCCGCGTGCATATCACCTGAAAAATCGAGTTTGGCTTCGGCTTTCATATCATCCAGATCCATACCAGCCGCCGCAATCGACGCTTTCATCCAAACGCCAAGAACGCCTGTGATGGCTTTGGACGCGACCAGATCCTCGATCCCGCTATCGATCACCATCTGGCGATAGTCATTGCCAATCAGGTTTTCTTCAGCCGTCAAAAACCGCGTACCGACATAGGCAAAATCAGCGCCCAGCGTTTCAACGGCCAAAACAGCCGCGCCCGATGAAATCCCGCCGCCGACGGCAATCGGCCCATCGAAAAACTGCCGGACCTCGTCCAGAAACGGGGCCATCGCGTATTGACCAGTATGACCACCCGCACCGGCACAGACCAAGACCAGACCGTCGGCGCCTTTGTCCAAAGCTTTGCGCGCATAGGTCGGGCTATTCACATCGGCAAAGACCAAGCCGCCATACGAATGAATAGCCTCTGTTACACGATGGGGACCACCCAGCGCGGTGATTACGATCTCGGGCTGGAACTCTTTCACCAGCGCTAGCTCTTCTTCAAAGCGACCATAGCTGTTGTGCGTGATCATGTTGAACGCAAAGGGCAGATTACCCGGACCCAGTTCGGCTCGAATGCGTTCGAACCACGCGCGCAAATCGTCGATGGTCCTGCCGTTGGGGCCCGGAAACGCACCAATCACACCTGCCTTGGCTGCGGCGATCACCAGATCGGGGCCCGACACCAGAAACATCGGCGCAGCAATCAACGGCACGCGCAGGCGGGCCTTCAGCGCCGCGATTTTGGCTTTTGCAGTCATAGTCTTATCCATTTCCACGCGCCGAACTTAGTGGGCGCTTTCCCGTGCGCGTTGGCGCAAAGCCATGCGGTCTACCTTACCGGCGGGCGTCAGCGGCAATTTATCTAAAAAATCAATCCGCCCGGGCATTTTGTACCCGACAAGATACTGACTGCAGGCATCGCGGAGTGCGTCTTCGGTTAACTCGTTGCCGTCCGCGACGGTGACGTAGGCCACCACCACTTCGCCAGCTCGTTCGTCGGGTGCCCCAACAACGCTCACACCCGTGACCGCAGGGTGGGAAAAGACGGCCTCTTCAACCTCGCGGGGGAACACATTGAACCCTTTGTGCAGGATCATGTCTTTCTTCCGATCGGTGATCGTCAGGAAGCCGTCTTCGTCCAGCACCCCGATATCCCCCGTGTAAACCCACCCGTCCCGCAGAACGAGGGCGGTTTCGGATTCGTTATTACAATAGCCGCGCATCATATGCGGGCCTTTGATGCGTATTTCACCGGCCTCACCTGTCGGCAAAACGCGATGGCCGCCGTCCAGATCAACAATTTCGACAAAGGTTTCGGGCATCGGTTTGCCCACAGTACCGGGGCGGTTTCCGCTGATGGCGGTGTTGACGGAAATCGGTGCCATTTCCGTCATTCCGTATCCTTCATAGATTGTCAGACCAGTCAGTTCTTTCCAGCGTCGATGCACCTCTAAGGGGAATGACGCACCCCCACCGAGACAAACCCGAAGCGAACTGATATCGCGCTGATCCAGTTTGGGATCGGCCATAAGTGCTTGGTAAATCGCAGGGGGGCCACCGCCCAGAACAGTGACCTTCTCGCCCTCGATCTGATCAAGCACTGCAGCCGGATGGAACCCGTCGGGCACAATCGACCCGCCACCGCACTGAAGGGGCAGGCACACACCCGCCAGATAGCCGTAGATATGGCTGAAAGGGGCGATTGGCAGAAAGATTTCGCCCTCATGAAGCGGCCAACCGCACTGCATGCGCGCGCCAGCTGCCAGAATTTGCTGATGGGAATACAGGATCCGCTTCGGGATGCCAGTTGTGCCGCCGGAAAAGAAATATGTGGACGGTCCATCCCCCGACCCGCATTGGTTCTGTGCGGTGGCCTTGGCATCCATCCAGGCTTTGACGTCGCCCGCATCAATGATGGCGGCATCGGGGGCAAAATCCAGCACGTGATCGGCGATGATCAGTGCTGGTTTCAAGTCGGCCATCAACCTTGCGCCGGATTCCTTGGGCATTGCCGCATTGAACAGCGCGACCCGACCACCCGAGAACAGAACGCCCAGATAAGCGGTAAGGCAGGATGCACTGTTGCGCATGAATATTGCGACATCCTTGTCCTGAATGCGGTCTGCATATTTGGCGGAAAACCCGCGTAGCGCCGATGCCATGTCGCCCCACGTCATGCGGATCGACGCGTCTGCGATCAGCAGGCGGTCAGGGTGCTGCTTCGCACGTTCTTCAAATAGCGCAACAAGGTTTTCAGCGGTCTCGACGGACCGCCAGTCCAAGAACTCAGTCGATGTCATGCAAGCCTCCTCCGCCGCGGTTCAAAGCTAAGCGAAGGTGGGGGCGCAAAACAATACCCTTTGGTACGTTTGGCGAATAAATCAGACAAAGCCCTAATATGCGCTTCGCCCGAAATGCCCCTGCCTCTGACAGTTTGAAAACCACTCGGGTAGGGCGACCTGCCCGAAAGGGTAACGCGATTGTCCGCCTTCGGGCCTTGCTTTCTACACAGACGGTTCTGGCGCGAAATCACTTCTTATTAATGATGAACGTCTGACTTTTCGAATTCCGGACGCGCAATATGAACCTGACGATTTCTGCTCAAATCACTGAAAGCAAAGCGCCAGAGGACACTCTTGTAGTGGACCTTGCCAGCGATCGGAGCACGCGGGACATTTTGCAGGCCATCTTGTCCGAGGTCGCAGGCGATTCCGTATCCGATTTATCCTTGGTTCTATCCGGCGAACGAAGCATCTGTGACGTGCCGCCAACCGAACGCTTTTCGGCCCTCCAAGCGTTGGGCACGTGGCATCAGATTTTGGCGATTGCCCGCGAATTTGAAACCGTTCGTGTTCGGCGCAGCCTTGAACAAACCGGCGGGTCCCGCACCATTCCGGGGTCTTTCGCGCAGGTCATTTCGCGCGCCGAAACCAACGGGCTGCCGCGCAAGACATTGATCGATGCGCTTGGCGCGCTGGATGTGTGTCCCACAATGACGGCCCATCCGACCGAAACCAAGCGCGTGACGGTTCTGGAAATCCACCGCCGCATCTATCGCCGTTTGACCGATCTTCTGGGTCGCTCTTGGGCGCCGCGCGAAAAGCTGTCTTATCTGAATGCCCTTAAGGCCGAGGTCGAATTGTTGTGGCTGACAGGCGAATTGCGTCTGGAAAAGCCGACCGTCGAACAAGAGGTCGAATGGGGTCTCTATTTTTTCCGCGAAGTCCTTTTTAACTGCGTCCCTGAACTCAGCGACACATTGAACAACGCGCTTGCGCATCACTATCCCGATGTGACGCCCGGCCCGTTCCTAAATTTTTCATCCTGGATTGGTGGCGACCGCGATGGCAACCCCCACGTCACGCCGGTCGTCACCAAACAGACCCTGTCCCGTTACCGCGAAACGGCGTTGAAATCCTACCGGCCTGACCTGGTCTGCCTGTGCCGTGACCTGTCAATCAGCCTGAACGTGTCGCAAGTTCCACAAGAATTTTTGGGACAGGTCGATGCTTTGCTTGATACCTGTGGGCCCGCCGCAACCGCATTGCGCAGCCGAAACGGGGAAGAGCCTTGCCGTCAGTTTGCGACCGCATTGCTGATGCGCCTCGACGCCACAATCGCGGCTGACAATGGGGACTTCAGCGCAGTCAAACCCTTCAAAACCGCTCGTGAATTCGAAGACTGGCTAAGCGTTTTGGATCAAGCGCTTCGCACGTGCGGAGCCAAGGCGAATGCGCGCCGGAAAACAACGCCTTTGCTGCAACGCGTGCGGACTTTCGGCTTTCATGGCGTAACCATGGACATTCGCCAGAACGCCACGGTGATCAACCGGACCCTGAAGCAGGTTTTCGAAGCCCGCCACGTTGCCCCGTGCCCAGATCCGGGCACCTCGGAATGGTCGACCCTCTTGCAAACCGCACTCGCAGACACCGCCGAGTTTGACCGTTCTGCGCTGACGGGACTGGATGATGAGGCGAACGAAACGCTTGATCTGTTTGCGCTGATCTCGAAAGAACGGGCTGCCGACAAACGCCGGATCGGCACCTTTATCCTGTCCATGACCACCAGTGCAGAAGATATCCTTGCCGTATATCTGCTGGAGAAATGGATGGGGCAGGGGCAATTGACCAGTGCTTTGGCGGTGGTGCCCCTGCTGGAAACCATCGACGATCTTCGCGCCGCAACAGACATTCTGGATCAGCTGTTCAGCAACCGAACTGTCCGCCGCGCGATCCGTGAAAACGGCGATCGACAAGAGGTGATGCTGGGCTATTCCGACAGCAACAAAGATGGCGGTTTCTTCACCTCGAACTGGG
>CATNDK010000121.1 GCA_950096585.1 Thalassococcus halodurans
GCGGGCGTAGCTCAGGGGTAGAGCATAACCTTGCCAAGGTTAGGGTCGGGCGTTCGAATCGCCTCGCCCGCTCCATCAGTCGGTCCTTTCCTACCAGATCCAGCGGCGCGCCTTCGGCGCACATGCCTATCTCGGGCTGAAGCCCTCGGGATTGGTGCGCTTTGCTGATGTCATCGCACCTCCCCGCCGCACACGCCGTTTGAAATCCGCATCACTTGGCGGCCCGCGTGAACGCCATGGCTTTCCCTGATCGTCCTGCCTGCCTATAAGCGCCCCGAGACAGACGAAGGATCGTTGACATGCGCAGCGCCAAGATCACGCGAAAGACCGCTGAAACCGACATTTCGGTCGAGATCAATCTCGACGGGACGGGCAAGTACGACAACCAGACCGGTGTCGGCTTTTTCGACCACATGCTGGATCAGCTATCGCGCCACGCGCTGATCGATATGACCATCCGCGCCAAGGGTGATTACCACATCGACGATCACCACACCGTGGAAGACACCGGCATCGCCTTGGGTCAGGCCCTGACACAGGCACTTGGCGACAAGCGCGGCTTGCGCCGCTACGGCGAATGCCACCTGCCCATGGACGACGCGCAGGTACGTTGCGCGCTCGACTTGTCCGGCCGCCCCTTCCTTGTGTGGAATGTCGACATGCCGACCGCGAAAATCGGCACTTTCGACACCGAACTGGTGCGCGAATTTTTCCAAGCATTGTCGACACATGGCGGCATCACGCTGCACATCGATCAGCTGCATGGCTTCAACAGCCACCACATCGCCGAGGCCGCCTTCAAGGCCGTGGCCCGCGCGCTGCGGGTGGCGCTTGAAACCGACCCGCGCACAGCCGACGCGATTCCGTCGACCAAGGGCGCGCTTTAACGCCTCAGGCGGTCCGAACCCGGGCCGCCCCCTTTCGCCAAAGTAACCACTCTGCAATCAGCGCATTCGGCACCCAGCAGAGCCACGACACGATCAGGTATCCGGTCTCGAACCCGAACCCCATCGCGAGAAACGGCAAATAAACCCGCAGTGTCACCGCCGCCAGCGTCAGCGCGGCTGATCGGATCATCCAGCGCCGATGCTCTGCAATCCGTCCCAACATGGCCAGCCGCACCGCCTGCACCGTGACTGCGATCCAAAGCACGGCCAGAATGCCAAATGCCACGCCTGCCACCGGTCCGGCGCGGGTCCCGCTGGCAAGGACAAGCGCGGCCACACCCGACACAACGATCAGCAGCACATACAGCCGCCCGAACCAACGATGCAGTGCTGGCCTGCGCGCACGTAACCCCTGCCAGAACTGAAACGGCAAAAGCGCCAGCACCACTGGCGCAAGGCCGATATGTAGGTACAGCGCCAACTTCTGAGTCTCAGGGAAATGCGCCATGGCCGGCATCGAGGCCTCGACCCCGAACACCAAAAACCGCCACGACACCAGTGCCACGCCCAACGACAGAATCCAGAACATCGAAATTCGAGCCCGTTCTAACATTCTCAATCTCCTTCAATCGAATCTTTACAGTGTAAACTTGACACCGTCATAATCGAGGATACTTGACGCCGTCAAGTTTGCTGCTTTATTCCCGTCCCCATGGAATTGACCAAAGACAAATCCCGCCATCATCACGGAAACCTCCATGCCGCGCTGGTCGAAGCGGGGATCGAGATCCTGCGCAGCAGCGGTCTTGATGCGCTTTCGCTGCGCAAATGCGCGGCGCTTGCCGGCGTCTCACACGCGGCCCCCGCCCATCACTTCGGAAATCTCGAAGGGCTGAAATGGGCCATCGCAGAAGAGGCCTTTGCGCGGTTCTCCGAATTTATGCGCACCCACGCCGCGGCCTCTGACGACACGGCCCATGGGCGGCTTTTGGGTATTTGTCGCGGCTATCTCGCCTTCGCCCGCGCCGAGCCTGCACTCTACGAGATGATCTTCTGCCTTCAGCGCAAGGAACCTGAATCAAAGCGCGACGCGTCAACGTCTTACGGCATCCTACGCGACACCTGCGCCCCCTTTGTCCCGCCCGGCACCGACCCTGTGATCATCGAAACCCAGGTCTGGTCCCTTGTTCACGGCTTTGCGCTTTTGGAACTGCACGGACGGCTCGGGGACACGCCTCCGCCGGATGATGCGATCCTTGCTCTTCTGCGGCATATCGGCCAAGAGCCTGCTTGACGCCGCCCCCGTTTCGCGCGACCCAAGCGGCAAAAGACACCCGCCCCCAAAGGAGGCTCCGCATGCTCACAGCGATCATCGACTACGAAAGCGGCAACCTGCATTCCGCCGACAAAGCCTTTCGCCGGATGGCGGATGAGGTCGGCGCAGGCGATGTGATCGTGACGCCGGACGCCGATGTTGTGGCTCGGGCCGATCGTCTGGTCCTACCGGGTGACGGCGCCTTCCCCGCCTGCGCCGAGGCGTTGAAAGGCTCGGGCGGGTTGTTCGATGCGATGGTTGAGGCGGTCGAAACACGCGGCGTACCGTTTCTGGGCATTTGTGTCGGCATGCAGCTGATGGCCCGCAAAGGGCACGAATACCGCGAAACAGACGGGCTTGGCTGGATCGATGGCGAGGTCGAAAAAATCGCCCCCTCTGATCCGGCGCTGAAAGTGCCGCACATGGGCTGGAACGATCTGGTGATCGAACAGGCGCACCCCGTTCTGGACGGTGTTAAAACCGGCGAACACGCCTATTTTGTCCATTCCTATCAAATGCATATGACCGATCTGTCGCAGCGCATCGCTCATGTAGACTATGGCGGCGACATCACCGCGATTGTCGGCACCGGCAACCGCGTGGGCTTTCAATTCCACCCGGAAAAAAGCGCGGAAACCGGCCTGCGGATGATCGCAAACTTCCTGACATGGAAGCCATAATCACGCTGATGCCCCTGCCCCGCGCGGATGTGGAGCAGGTCTATCACCTTCAGCTTCCCGAAGATCAGTTGCGCTTTGGCGGCCGGATCGAAGAGGTCACGGCCGAGGATGAACCGGAGTGCGATTATCACTGCGCTGTGGCCGGTGACGAAATCGTCGGGTTCTTCAAACTGGATCGCGGCTATCACCTGCGTGTTCCGACAGCGCCTTTGGCCGAATGCGGCTATAAGGACAGCGACCTTGGATTGCGGATGGTGATTGTCGGGCAACAGTATCAAGGCAAGGGATACGGCAAGGCGCTGATGGCGGCTCTACCGGAATATATACTTTCAGTATACAGCGCGAAACGCGCCTTCCTGACGGTCAATTTCGAAAACCCGCGCGCCAAGCATGTGTATCTTGCCAACGGCTGGACCGACACGGGGCTGGTCTACAAAGACGGCGGCGCGGGGCCGCAGCACATTCTGAAGCTTGAAATACTTTGAGTATACCGGCGCTAAAGCCGCACTGAACACCCAAAGAAAAACGCGCGCCGGTTGCTCGACGCGCGTTCTTGCCTAGGAAATTTCCAGTCGCGATCAGTTCACGCGGGTCCAGTTCTGGCTGGAACACAGCAGGCCACCCGCGACACAGCCCTGAAGCTTCAGCTTGTTGCCGCTCAGGGTCATTTTACCCATGTAGATTTTGTCGTTCGAAGGACGCCAGACTTTGCCTTCGTACTTGCCGCCACCTTTGGGCTCCATGTTGATCACAAGAACCTTGCCAAGGTTGGGCGACTGGTATTCGCCGGACGAATTGAACGTCTTGTCGATTGTACCGCAGATTTTGTCGCCACAGGATTTCAGACCGATGTGGGCGTAAGAGCCGTCATCTACTTCGGTTTTCCACGTGCCTTTGATGGGGTCCGCCGTTGCCGCAGACGCCGCAAGCACAAGGCCCGTCACGATGCCCAGAAACTTCTTCATGTTGGTTCTCCTCCCAAAACTGTAAAAAGTCTGATCCAAACAGGGCTTTCAAATCAAGCTTGACGCTAGGTCGCCCAAGGGCCTTCTGACGCAAGGTCGCGTTGCATATCTGGCGATCCCGTGCAAAAGAGCGGCCAAGTTTTAAAAGGGCCCTCGCTATGATCCTCTATCCTGCTATTGACCTTAAAGACGGCCAAGCCGTGCGCCTTTTGCGTGGCGATATGGAAAAATCGACCGTTTTTAACGATAAACCCGCAGATCAGGCGAAATCCTTTGTGGATGCGGGCTGTGAATGGCTGCATCTGGTCGATCTGAACGGCGCTTTCGCGGGCGAGCCAGTGAACGGTGCTGCGGTTGAGGCCATTCTGGCCGCCTGCCCCGGCGTTCCCGCGCAACTGGGCGGTGGTATCCGCGATATGGCGACGATCGAGGCATGGATCGAAAAGGGATTGCAGCGCGTCATCCTTGGCACCGTGGCCGTCGAAAACCCCGATCTGGTGCGCGAAGCGGCCAAGGCGTTCCCCGGTCACGTGGCCGTGGGCATCGACGCCCGTAACGGCAAAGTGGCGACCAAAGGTTGGGCCGAAGAAACCGATGTGATGGTAACCGATCTGGCGAAAAGCTTTGAAGACGCTGGCGTTTCCGCGATCATCTACACCGACATCAACCGCGACGGCGCAATGGGCGGCCCGAACATCGAGGCGACCGAGGCACTGGCCCGCGCCGTGTCGATTCCCGTTATCGCATCGGGCGGCGTGTCGTCCCTCGCCGATCTGACGGCGCTTCGCGATACTGGTGTAATCGCTGGCGCGATCTCGGGCCGTGCGCTTTATGACGGTGCGATTGATCTGGCCGAGGCGCTGGCGCTGCTGAAAGGCTGATCGCCCTCCAAAATCTGGATTTTGCATGCGAATCGGATCACTCTGGTTCACATGTTTTTCATTTATGCTTTTGAAATCTCAGGGTGCCCGACGTGCGCCGTAAATCGGCAGACAGCCACATGAGGCGCATTTATTGGATCCTTCCCGTTATCATCCTGATCTGCCTGATCCCTGTCTTCCTTGTGTATTGGTCCAGCTGGTTCGCCGCCCGTCATGGGTGCATCCTGCACGAAGGCTGGGCGAACCCTTGTATCGTTGACGGGCACGACTGGGGCGACACCTTATCCAGCGCCTTTGTGTCGGGATGGTTTGCATTGGCGACACTGCCCGTTGCCTTTGGATGCGTCTTGGTGCTGGCTGTTCTTGCGCTTACCGATCTCAGCAGGCATATCCGGTCACGACAAAAGGACTGAGCCTATGCTGAAAACCCGGATCATCCCCTGCCTTGATGTGGCCGAAGGCCGCGTGGTCAAAGGCGTGAACTTTGTCGATCTGGTGGATGCAGGCGATCCTGTGGATGCCGCCCGCGCCTATGACGCCGCTGGCGCGGACGAGATCTGTTTTCTCGACATCACCGCAACCCACGAAAACCGTGACACCATGTATGACGTGGTCACCCGTACGGCGGAACAATGCTTTATCCCGCTGACTGTGGGCGGTGGCGTACGCACCGTGAAAGACGTGCGCAACCTGCTGTTGGCGGGTGCCGATAAGGTCAGCTTCAACTCTGCCGCTGTGGCCAACCCCGATGTGGTGGCCGAAGCCGCCGACCAGTTCGGCAGCCAGTGCATCGTTGTGGCGATTGATGCGAAAACCGTGGCCCCCGGTAAGTGGGAGATTTTCACCCACGGCGGTCGCCGCGAAACCGGCATTGATGCGGTCGAATTTGCCAAGCTGATGGCCGAAAAAGGCGCAGGTGAAATCCTGCTGACCTCGATGGATCGCGACGGCACGCGGGCGGGCTTTAACCTGCCGCTGACCCGCGCGATTTCCGATGCGGTTCCGGTGCCTGTCATCGCTTCGGGCGGTGTGGGCAACCTTGACCACCTTGTTGATGGCGTCACCAAAGGCGGCGCAAGCGCGGTTCTGGCCGCGTCGATCTTTCATTTCGGCGACCACACCATCGCCGAGGCCAAAGCCCACATGGCCAATGCGGGCATTCCGGTGCGGCTATGAGCTTTTCCCTGACAGACCTGGAAGCGATTATCGCAGATCGCGCAGCGGCCAGCGCAGACGAAAGCTGGACCGCGAAACTGTTGGCCAAAGGCCCCGAAAAATGCGCCGAGAAATTCGGTGAAGAGGCCATTGAGGCCGTGATCGAAGCGGTCAAAAACGACAAGGCGGGCCTGACAAGCGAGGCCGCAGATGTGTTGTTTCACCTGCTGGTCATGCTGAAATCCCGCGACGTGGCGCTGGCCGATGTGCTGGCCGAACTGGAACGCCGCCAGTCGCAATCGGGGCTTGCCGAAAAGGCGTCGCGCCCGGCATCCTAGGCTGTGCCGCCTCCGGTGGAGGTATTTTTGGACAGAAAATACCTACAGCTTCGATGAAATCACGCCCGTATTGAACCCGCCCATGCGCAACTCGCCGAACAGGCGCTGGTATTCGATTTTCGGGCAGCGGTTCATCACCACATCCACACCACGCGCTTCTGCCACGGCGGCAGCCTCGGGGTTTTCCACGCCGATTTGCATCCAGATGGTTTGCAGGTCGGGAAACTTTTCCAGCGCCTCGTCTACGATGGGCGGCACCGCTTCGGATTTGCGGAAGATATCGACCATATCGACGGGGCGGTCGATATCGGAAAGTGACGCGCGGATGGTTTGACCGAAGAGCATTTTGCCTGCGTGACCGGGGTTCACCGGAATGACGGTAAATCCCTTCAGCGACAGGTAGCGCGCCACGAAATACGACGGGCGGACAGAGTTCGTCGATACCCCCACAACGGCAATCGTTTTGGTGCGGCCAAGGATCTTTTTCAGATAGTCGTCACTGTAGGTCATTGGATTCCTCACAAAAAAAGGCGCCCGAATCCATGTCGGGCGCCAGGTTCGGAACGAGGGACAGTGAAGGTTTCACAGGGGTTCCGGCCCTGCGATCCTGTCAAAGAGATGGGGTTTTTCATGGATTTTTAAACCCTGCTCAAGAAAGCGTGAGAACGTAGGCCCTATTCGGCGGCGGTTTTCTGCCCGTTCAGCATGTCCCAGACACGGAACGGCGTGAACGGCATATCGGCCTGACGCACGCCACGATCCCACAGCGCATCCTGCACCGCGTTGGATACCGCTGCCATAGAGCCCACTGTGCCTGCCTCGCCGCAGCCCTTCATGCCCAGAACGTTCGCTGTTGATGGCACCGCTTCGGTCGTAAAGCTGAACATCGGCACGTCTTTAGCACGCGGCATGGCGTAGTCCATGAAACTCGCGCTTAGTAGCTGGCCGGTTTCATCATAAACCACCTGTTCCCACAGCGCCTGACCGACGCCTTGGACAACACCGCCGTGGACCTGACCTTCGACCAGCATCGGGTTCACCAGATTGCCGAAGTCATCGACAATCGAATACCGATCCAGAGTGACATGGCCTGTGTCGGGATCAATCTCGACCTCGGCCACATGTGCACCGTTCGGGAAAGACCGCGCCTCTAGCTGGGCATAAGCGGAATGGGTCAGCAGATCGTCACGGCCCTTTTCGCGGGCAAGCTCTGCGACCTCAAGCATGGTGGGCGACAGGTTCGATCCGTCGGCACGGAAGCGTTCGTCATCGAAATAGATCTCGGACGCAGGCACGCCCATTTCATCAGACAGGAAATCGCTGAACGCCTCGACAATGCCAGCGACCGCTTTCAGCGTGACGTTGGCCTGTACGGTAACAGACCGTGACCCGCCTGTGCCGCCGCCCTTGGAGATCAGGTCACTGTCGCCCTGCACCACTTTGATCTTTTCAAAGGGGATGCCCGTTTGGTCCGACAAGAACTGGGCGAAGACCGTTTCGTGCCCCTGCCCGTTCGACTGGGTGCCGACGTAGATGATTGCGCCATCTTCCGTGAATTCGATCTTCACGTCCTCATCCGACGCACCAAGAATCGATTCAATGTAGTAGCACAGCCCCTGACCGCGCAGTTTGCCCTGCGCTTCGCTGGCGGCACGACGCGCAGCGAAACCTGTCCGGTCCGAGGTTTCCTCGACCCGCGCCAGAACGCGTTTAAAATCGCCCACGTCATAGGTTTCGCCCGACACGGTATCGTAGGGGAACTGGTCTACGGCGATGAAGTTACGGCGACGAAGCTCCCACGGGTCGACGTTCAGTTCCCGCGCGGCGCGGTCCATCATCCGTTCCAGCAGATAGTTCGCCTCGGGGCGGCCCGCGCCGCGGTAGGCGTCGACCTGTGTGGTGTTGGTAAAGATGCCTTCGCTACGCAGGTATGCATTTTTGCAGTCATAGACGCCGGTCAGTACGCGAGCGAACAGAAACGTCTGCATTAACGGCCCGAATTGCGACAGGTAGGCCCCCAGATTGCTGCGCGTGTGTACGCGGTAGCCCAGAATGCGCAGGTCTTCGTCAAAGGCCAGTTCGGCCAGCGACACCAGATCGCGGCCGGCGTTGTCTGTCAGCATGCCTTCGCCGCGCTCCGCCATCCAGCGCAGTGGTTTGCCCAGCAGACGGGCCGCCTGACCGATGGCAAAATATTCGGGGTAAGTCATGGATTTCGTGCCGAACCCGCCGCCCACGTCGGGCGTGGTCACATG
>CATNDK010000122.1 GCA_950096585.1 Thalassococcus halodurans
GCCGAGTTCAGCTTCATCGTGCAGGACCCCAGCGGGATCATCGCGCGGTCCAGCGCCAGATCGCGGTCGGCCAGACGACGCATGTAGCGCATCATCTCGGTTTCGGCGCGGTTCATGTGGAACACGTCGTGCTGAAGATAGGCGCTCTGACGGATCAGGTTGCCCGGCAAACGGTATGTCGGCATCAGATCGAAATCCTGACGTTCGATGCCAAAGGCCCGCCAGATACGTTCGATTGTGGCGGGACGTGTGGTTTCATCCAGCGTGATCCCGATCTTGGTCTTGCCAACCTTGCGGAAGTTCACGCCGTTCTGGATGCCCGCCTCCATCACGCCTTTCTGGAAGAGTCCAACATCAACCGTGATCGTGTCAAAGAAATCGGCCTGATCAATGACAAAGCCTGCTTCTTCCAGACCTTTGGCCAGACGCACAGTTTTGCGGTGGATGCGTTGCGCGATGGCCTTCAGGCCTTCGGGGCCGTGGAAGACTGCGTAGAAACCTGCCATCACAGCCAGCAGAGCCTGAGCAGTACAGACGTTCGACGTCGCCTTTTCGCGGCGGATGTGCTGT
Source organism: Thalassococcus halodurans (assembly GCA_950096585.1). Lineage (GTDB taxonomy): Bacteria > Pseudomonadota > Alphaproteobacteria > Rhodobacterales > Rhodobacteraceae > Thalassococcus > Thalassococcus halodurans_A. The sequence goes on from CATNDK010000122.1 coordinate 571, forward strand.
TCGCGGGTTTGCAGCGACAGACGGTAGGCACGGTTGCCGTGCGCGTCGATGGACACGCCGACAATCCGGCCCGGCATCGCGCGTTTATAGGCATCACGACAGGCCATATAGGCCGCGTGCGGGCCACCAAAGCCCATGGGCACGCCAAACCGCTGGGTCGAGCCAACGGCGATATCGGCACCCATTGCGCCCGGTTCTTTCAGCAGGCACAGCGCCATCGGGTCGGCGGCGATAATGCCAAGCGCCTTGGCCTCGTGCAGCGCCTCGATCGGGGCCGAGAAATCCTGCAGGTCGCCATAGGTGCCTGGATACTGGAAGATCGCGCCGAACACCTGTTCTGGGTCCATATCCTCGGGCTTGCCGACGATGATTTCGATCCCCAAAGGTTCCGCCCGGGTGCGCATGACGGCGATGTTCTGCGGGTGGCAGTTTTCATCGATGAAGAAGCCCTTGGCTTTCGACTTGGCCACACGCTGCGCCATGGTCATCGCTTCGGCACAGGCCGTGGATTCATCCAGCAAGGACGCATTGGCAATTTCCAGACCGGTCAGATCGGTGATCATCGTCTGGTAGTTCAACAGCGCCTCAAGACGGCCCTGCGAAATCTCGGGCTGGTAGGGCGTGTAGGCCGTGTACCATGCCGGATTTTCCAGAATGTTCCGCTGGATCGCTGGCGGCGTCACGGTGCCATGGTAGCCCTGCCCGATCAGCGATGTGACCACGTTGTTCTTCTTGGCCACCTGCCGCATGTGCCACAGCAATTCGCGCTCGGACATCGGCTTGCCGAATTCCAGCGGCGCTTTCTGGCGGATTGAGGCAGGCACCGTTTCCTCGATCAACTGATCAAGGTCGGCCACGCCAAGGGCGTTGAACATGTCGGCCATTTCAGACGGCGACGGGCCGATGTGGCGACGGTTGGCAAAATCGTACGGCAGATATTCGGTTGGTTGAAAGGGCATCTCAGGCTCCTTGCTAACGCGGGTCGGGCCACGGCCCTAGCGCTTGAATATATCGATTGCCTGCCGCGACGGGATGGCCGCGACGGATCTTGTTTTTACGTTTGTCTTTCAGGACAGGCAGGCCGCGCATCGATGCGTCTGCCCGTCGGAAATCAGGAAATGAACTTCTTGTAGGCCGCTTCGTCCATCATGTCGTCCAGCTGCGACATGTCTTCGACTTTGACCTTGAAGAACCAGGATTCACCTTCGGCGTCTTCGTTGACCTTGCCGGGTTCATCCACGATCGTTTCGTTCACTTCGACGATCTCGCCATCAACAGGGGCAAGGATGTCCGAGGCCGCCTTGACGCTTTCGATGACAACCACTTCGTCGTCTTTGGAAATGGTGGCGCCAACCTCGGGCAGTTCGACAAACACAACGTCGCCAAGCTGTTCAGCCGCGTGTTCGGTGATCCCGACCACAACGATGCCGTCATCTTCTACGCGCAGCCATTCGTGCTCTTCTGTGAATTTCATGTGTATATACTCCCTACACAAGTCAGCGTTTAAAGCGGGCCGGCACGAACGGAAGATCAGCCACCGTCACCAGCAACCGTTTTCCACGTACTTCCCCGAACAAAGTCGTCCCTGTCTCGGCCATCGAGGCAGGCACGTATCCCATGGCAACCGGCACTTCGACCGATGGCCCGAAACCACCCGATGTGACCTTTCCGACCGGATCGGTCGCGGTTTCATCGGCAAAAAGCAGAACGCCTTCGCGCATCGGCGCGCGCGTTCCCGGCAACAGTCCCACGCGGCGGCGGTCGGCGCCATTATCCAGTTCCGCCAGAATGCGATCCGCACCCGGGAACCCGCCTGCGCGGTCGCCGCCGTTGCGGCGCACTTTCTGAATGGCCCAGGTCAGCCCCGCCTCAACCGGCGAGGTTTCGGTGTCGATGTCATGCCCGTAAAGGCAAAGCCCTGCCTCAAGGCGCAGGGAATCCCGCGCGCCAAGGCCGATGGGTTCAACATCGTCATGTTCCAAGATTTTGCGCGCCAGCATCACGGCTGCGGCTTCGGGCACAGAAATCTCGTACCCGTCTTCGCCGGTATAACCCGAGCGGGACACCCAGCATTCCACGCCTTCGATTTCGACGGTCGCGACATCCATAAAACGCATGTCTTTCAAGGCCGGTGCCAGTTCCGCCATGACAGCTTCGGACGCAGGGCCCTGAATAGCAAACAGCGCGCGGTTTTCGATGTGTTTGACGACGACATCCGGTTCAAGCCCGTCCCGCAGACGCGCGATATCGGCATCCTTACAGGCTGCATTCACGACCAGAAACAGATGATCCCCGCGATTGGCGATCATCAGGTCATCTTCGATCCCGCCCGCGTCATTTGTGAAAAAGCCATAGCGCTGACGGTTTTCGGCCAACCCCTGCACATTCATAGGCACTAGCGCCTCAAGCGCCTCGGCAGCATCACGGCGGCGACCGATCAGAACGACCTGCCCCATGTGGCTGACATCAAAGAAACCGGCCTTTTCGCGTGTATGCAGATGTTCTTTCATCACCCCCAGCGGATAGCTGACCGGCATGTCGTATCCCGCGAACTCGACGATCTTTGCGCCCAATTCGACGTGCAGATCATAAAGCGGCGTACGTTTTGGCCCCGTTTCTTCAACGTGACTATGGTCGTGATGGTTGTGGTGATTATGTTCGCCAGGACCATGCGGCACGCCACAGCCGCAAATATCCTGTGTTTCAAATTCCTTGAAACGATTGTCGTCCCCGTTGGCCATGCGGCACCCCGTCTGTTTAGCCGCCCGGGTCGCGTCGCACATAGAATAGCCACGTGCTGCTCTCGGGCATTCACGACACGGACCCTCCCCGTGCCTGGAACGCCCCCTCTGTCCTTGCAGCAGACCAAGGCCTGCATCGCGCCTGAGATCGTTATCCCTTCGGCGGGTCCGCGATGAACGAACCACTCTCCAGAGCATAATATCGCAGCGGTCCTTGAGCCTGAGAGTTTCCGGGGCGGTTGCTCCTTCGGCACCGACTAAAGTCGGTTCTCCCACTGTGATGCAAAGACGCTAGACGAAGCTTCCGCCGCTGGCAAGTGTTCCATTCGGAAAGAAGGTCGCAGGGGTTAACTTGCTGAAAAAATGCGCGAAAGTCCGGTGTTTCCGCCGACGAGGGACGCAAGATTGACGTCATCCAGACTTTTGTAAAATTCTTCTTCGGCGGAATCGAGCGCGGTGCGCAAACGACAGGCCGTAGCCAGCGGACAGGTGTTTGTCACCATGTCATGACATTCGACAATCGGCACTTTGGATTCGAAAGACCGGAACACGGCGCCTACCGTGATATCCTCTTCCGCAAGGGCAAGAGCGAGCCCCCCCTTGCGTCCCCGTTGGGTTCGCAAGTACCCAAGCTGGGCAAGTTGATTCACGATCTGGCCAAGGTGATGCTCGGAAACATTGCAAACCTGCGCAATGGAGGACTTAGTAATGCGTTCGCCGCGCTTGATAGCGCAATACATCAAAACCCTAAGCGCAATATCAGTTCGCTTTGTTACCCGCATTACCGTCGCCTCAATTCAGCAATAACCTTGAAGAATAGACTGCTCGCCACTCTTATTAGTTGAAAGGGAAAATAACCGCCATGCCTAAATCGTTTTTCTTTGGATATGGATCCCTAGTAAACACGAAAACTCATTTATACAAGCGTGCAACTCCCGCTTGCGCAAAAGGTTGGAGAAGAGAGTGGCGCTGGGTCCCCGGAAGAGAGTTGGCTTTCCTAACGGCAATTCCGGATTCAAGCTGTGAAATAGAAGGGCTAATTGCCGAGGTGCCAAATCAGGATTGGGCCGCGCTGGACGAGCGTGAGGAATTCTATGAACGCCTAAATGCCAACGATTGCACTGATCACCCTGTAAATGAACCTCTTGATATCGCAATTTACGCAATCCCCCCTGCCAGTTCTACCATCGCAAGTGATGATCATCCCATCATCCTGTCCTACCTTGATGTAGTTTTGCAGGGTTACCTTGAGGTTTACGGCGTTGAAGGCGGGCTGAAGTTCTTCGAGTCAACCACAGGGTGGGACGCTCCGGTCATCAATGATCGCGCCGCACCGCTTTATCCAAGATCGCAAAAGTTGAGTGCGGAAGAAACCGATTGGGTTGACGAACAATTGGCATCGCGCCGAATTAAAATAATTAACGCAGGGTAAAACTGATAAATGAATACGCCATTTTATCCGAAATAAAAAATAAACATTTAAAATACATTATTTCGAAGCCCCTCTTTTCACCCCACCTCTATTTAAAAAAGATGGCCTGATACGGAAAAAGGGAATTGCAATCGCATCACGATATTAAAATGCGAAATCAATCGACCCAATGTCGTATTTATGGATTCGGCAAAAGGTATCCCGGGTCACGCAAGGAAATGCAAGAACGCCCAGTACTGAGCCGACCTGCCTATATCCTGTAAATTAAATGTATATTAAATCCCCTTTCTTGACGTAAGGTAAACATCTGTAATTGATACTAAAACGTACTTAGCAAATGCCAAAAGAAAATGGCCCCGCAGGGTCTGCGAGGCCATTTTGCGCCATAGCTTTCAAAATGACTACAGCAAAGTTATGCCTTGGCCAGACCGCGCGCCTTGACCACCTGCATCAGCGGCATCACGTCGCCCATCTCGGGACCACGCTCCATGCCTGTGACGGCCTTGCGCAGCGGCATGAACAGACCTTTGCCCTTACGGCCTGTCTGATCCTTGACCGCCTGCGTCCAGTTCTTCCAGGTCTCGGCGTTATAGGGCGGTTCCGGCAGCAGGGTCATCGCTTCGGCGATAAAGTCCTGATCCTCGTCCGCAACAAGCGGCTCTGCGCCGTTGGTGAACAGATCCCACCAGCCGGCGATGTCCTTGCGTGTGGTGATGTTTTCACGCGCAACGTTCCAGAACGCCTCTTGCTTGTCCGCAGGGATGCCCAGCGTGTCCAGATCGGCGGAAACCGCATCTGCCGACAAACCGTGCAGTTTGCGCGCGGTCAGCGGATAAAGGTCGTTCACGTCGAACTTGGTCGGCGACGCGCCGAACTGCGACAGCTCGAACCCTTCGGCGATTTCATCCAGCGTCATGCGCAGTTCAACAGGCTGCGACGACCCCAGACGGGCCATCATGCTCAGCAGTGCCTCCGGTTCGATCCCGCTTTCACGCAGGTCTTTCAGCGCCAGCGATCCAAGACGCTTGGACAGACCTTCGCCTTGCGGGCCGGTCAACAGCGAATGGTGCGCAAAGGACGGATGATCGAAACCAAGCGCCGCCATGATCTGGATCTGCGTCGCTGTGTTTGTCACGTGGTCCGAACCGCGCACAACATGGGTCACGCCCATATCGGTGTCATCAACAACAGAGGCCAGTGTATACAGAACCTGCTTGTCGCCACGGATCAGGACAGGGTCAGATACAGAGGCCGCATCGATCGAGATATCGCCAAGGATACCATCGGTCCATTCGATCCGCTCGTGATCCAGCTTGAACCGCCATACGCCGTCACCACGTTCGGCCCGCAATGCGGCCTTTTCATCGTCGGACAGCGCCAGCGCCGCACGGTCATAGACCGGCGGCTTGCCCATGTTCAGCTGTTTCTTGCGCTTCAGGTCCAATTCTGTGGGCGTCTCGAACGCCTCATAGAAACGACCGATTTCGCGCAGCTTGTCAGCGGCATCCGCGTAAAGGTCCAGACGTTCGGACTGGCGCTCGGTCCGGTCCCAATGCAGGCCCAGCCATTCCAGATCGCGTTTAATGCCGTCGACATACTCTTCTTTCGACCGTTCAGGGTCGGTATCATCGATACGCAGAATGAACGTGCCGCCCGCCTTGCGCGAGATCAGCCAGTTCATCAAAGCGGTGCGCAGGTTGCCCACGTGAATGTGGCCAGTGGGGGAAGGTGCGAAACGGGTGGTTGTCATGCGAGTCTCCTGTTCGCAGTGCCCTTCCCATATGCTGGTCAAATTGTCTAGGTCGGCTTAACGCCGCCCGAACAATCAGGCATAGCTGACCACCTCAATCTCGATCCCGTCAGGGGTGTCGAAATAGAACCGTTTGCCCGGCTCGTAATCCGCGTGATTGTGCGGGATCAGCCCTTCGGACGCGACACGCTTTTCAGCGGCATCCAGATCATCGACCACCACACCGATGTGGTTCATACCGCCGGTGGTGAAATAGGTTTCCGCCTCGGCGCGGGCTTGGTGGGTCGGCTGATAAAGTGCCACATAGCTGTCTTCCGTGCCCACATGCACTGACCGGCCACCATGAATACTGGCACCTTCCCAGCGCACTTTCCAGTCGAACAAACGCCCCAACAATGCAGCCGATGCATCAATGTCAGCCACAGTCACGTTCACATGTTCCAATCCGATTTTCATATCATCGTCCTTTCGAAAATCACCGGCTTGATCCGGCCTGAATCACACCCTACGATCTCAAGTTAACTTTAGATCAAGAGGTTTTTTCATGCGCGCCGATGATATTCTCAGCATTGGACAGGTCGCGGCCCGCACCGGCCTCGCCGTATCCGCAATCCGCTATTACGAGGATATGGGCCTGATCACCCCGATGCGCGCCCCTGGCGGTAACCGCCGGTTTCGCCGCGCGGACATCCGCAGGCTCAGTTTTGTGCGCATTGCCCAAGGATTCGGCTTTACCCTGCCCCGCATCGCCGAACTGTTGGCGGACCTGCCAGAGGCGCGCACGCCGACGGCCAAAGATTGGCGGGTTATCAGCGAAGGCTTCAAACAGGAACTGGACCAGAAAATCGCAACCCTGACCAAACTGCGCGACGATCTGGATGGATGCATCGGTTGCGGCTGCCTCAGCCTTGAACGCTGCGCGCTTTACAATCGCGATGACCGTGCTGCGCAAAAAGGCGATGGCCCGCGCTATCTGATGGGCGACACATCGGACTAGTAGCTTCCCCTTGTTCCCCGCCTTTGCATTTGCCAAGTCTTGGGGACAAAGACCCAAGGACTAATCAATGCGCGCCTTTCTTGCCCTTCCCCTTCCCCCGTCAGACGCCGAGGTGATCGCGGCTATGGGCGACCGGTGCCCCGTTGGGCGCGCTGTGGCCGAAGAAAACATTCATCTGACACTGGCGTTTCTTGGGGATATGTCCAAGGCCGATCTGTCTGAAATCCACGACGCCATGGGCACGATCAAACAACAGGCATTCAGCTTTTCCCTGTCCGGCATTGAAAGCCTCGGCGGGCACGGTGGCCATGCCTTAGCCTTGGGCGCGGATGGCGGAGCGGCTCTGACCCAACTGCACGACAGCATCCTGTCGCGCATTCACGGTGCCGGTGTGGTTCTGGAACGCCGCAGGTTCCGCCCGCATGTCACCTTTGCCCGCCTTCCGGGCAAGATGAACAGCGACGAACAGGCGCGGCTGGGCGAGTTTCTGAAGCGCGAAGGCACAATGAGCCTGCCGGACATCCCCGCCACCCAATTCACGCTATACGAATCCGTGCTGACCAAGACAGGGGCGTATTACATCCCGCTTGAGGATTACGAACTTCAGTCCGAAAACACGCCCTACCCCGCGACTTAGCCCTTATCGCGCCAACGGTTGGCAATGGGATAGCGACGATCCAGCCAGAACGCGCGTGGCGACAGACGTGCACCCGGCGCGGATTGGAAGCGTTTGTATTCGCTGATGTACAGCAGATGTTCCACCCGCTTGGCATCCTCGCGCGAATAGCCCGCTGCAACGCAGTCCGCGATCGAGCCATCCTGATCCACAAGGATTTTCAGGATGCCATCCAGCACCGGATAGTCGGGCAGTGAATCGCTGTCTTTCTGATCTTCGCGCAGTTCCGCCGACGGC
>CATNDK010000123.1 GCA_950096585.1 Thalassococcus halodurans
CCGAGCCGCATCTGGGCGGTCGTCGTCTGGCGACGCCACGCGGCAAGGTGATGGGTGGATCGTCTTCGATCAACGGGATGGTCTATGTGCGCGGTCACGCTCATGACTTCGATCATTGGCGTGATCAGGGCGCGGATGGTTGGGGCTATGCCGACGTGCTGCCGTACTTCAAACGCATGGAGCAATCGCACGGCGGACAGGACGGTTGGCGGGGTACAGACGGCCCCCTGCATGTGTCCCGTGGCAAGCGCGACAACCCGCTGACACAGGCCTTTGTCGAGGCTGGCATTCAGGCCGGATATGAGGCGACCGACGATTACAATGGCGAAAAGCAAGAGGGCTTTGGCCCGATGGAGGCGACGATCTTCAAAGGTCGACGCTGGTCCGCTGCGACCGCCTATCTGCGTCCGGCCGAAAAGCTGGGGGCACAGGTGATCCGTGCCTTTGCGCGCCGTGTGGTGATGGAGAACGGCCGCGCGATAGGTGTTGAGGTTGAACTCAATGGACGGATCGAAGTTCTGAAAGCGCGGGCCGAGGTGATCATTGCGGCCTCAGCGCTCAATTCGCCTAAACTGTTGATGCTGTCTGGCATCGGCCCTGCGAAACATCTGGCCGAACATGGGATCGACGTGGTCGCGGATCGCGCAGGCGTTGGCCAGAACCTTCAGGATCATCTGGAGCTGTATATCCAGATGGCGGCCAGCCAACCGGTCAGCCTGTTCAAATACTGGAACCTTCTGGGCAAGGCCTATGTCGGTGCGCGCTGGCTGCTGTTCAAAGACGGGCCCGGTGCATCGAACCAGTTCGAAAGCTGTGCATTCATCCGGTCGCAGGCGGGCGTGGATTATCCGGATATCCAGTATCACTTCATCCCGATTGCCGTGCGCTATGACGGTAAGGCCGCCGCCGAAGGCCACGGCTTCCAAGCCCATGTCGGCCCCATGCGATCGCCGTCGCGGGGTGCGGTTACTTTGCGGTCCTCTGATCCGAAAGAATCCCCGCGGATCTTCTTCAATTACATGAGCGAAGAAAAAGATTGGGAAGATTTTCGTCGCTGCATCCGTCTGACGCGTGAAATCTTTGAACAAGAGGCGTTCAAGCCGTTCGTCAAACACGAAATCCAGCCCGGTGCGAATGTGCAAACCGATGACGAACTGGATGCATTCATTCGTGAACACGCCGAAAGCGCCTATCATCCCTGTGGCACTTGCCGCATGGGCCGTGCAGACGATCCGATGGCTGTGGTCGATCCCGAGGGGCGTGTGATCGGCGTCGAAGGCCTGCGCGTGGCCGACAGTTCGATCTTCCCGCGGATTACCAATGGAAACCTGAATGGACCGTCGATCATGGTGGGCGAAAAGATCGCTGATCATGTGCTAGGCCGCAGGCTGCCATCCGAGAACGCCGAGCCTTGGGTGCACCCCGAGTGGAAAACCGCTCAGCGTTAATGAAGGTTAACTAAAGCCGTTGAACTCGACATGGCGTTAACAGATGTTGCCGCCATGTTAAGAATCCTCGTTCCACTACTGTTCTCTGCCTCGATCGCGCACGCCGATTTTTACGGTCGTATCAATGTGATAGACGGCGATACCTTTGATGTCGGATCGGTCCGCGTCAGGCTTCATGCCGTCGATGCGCCAGAGTTTGACCAGACCTGTAAACGTTCGGACGGGGCAGAATGGGCCTGCGGTCAGTGGGTGACTGACGAAGTGCGCAAAAGGGTGCAGGGCAAGCGCGCCAGGTGTCATGCGGTGACCGTGGACCGGTATGATCGCACCGTTGCCAAATGCGAGGTGCAGGGCCGTGATCTGGGGCAATGGCTTGTGTCTGACGGGCTGATTTTTTCGTTCCCCCGCTACGGGCAGGAATACGTCGCCACGGAAAAAGAGGCACTGGTCGCCGGGCGCGGGCTTCATGCAAGCGAGGTCCAGTCTCCTTCAGAATATCGCGCGGAAAAGCGGGCGGTGTCGGTACAAATAGCGCCGCAGGCAAACTGCGTGATCAAGGGCAATATCAGCAGCAAGGGTACGCGGATTTATCACACGCCGGGGCAGGCGGATTATGCCAACACCCAGATATCTGAGCGCAAAGGCGAACGCTGGTTCTGTTCAGAGGCCGAAGCACAATCTGCAGGGTGGCGCAGGGCTGCGCGATAAATTTTCAAAGTTTTTCGCGCAATTTGATCGGGATCAAACACCCGTGCGGCCTGACGTGCGATCTTCTTCTCGAACAAGTTGAGAATAGGAGACGCAGGTGTCCAACACGCCGCATGAACTCGCCGCTGAATTCCCGGAATTCGCAGACAAAATGAGCGCACTGAAACAGTCTGACGCGCATTTTGCGAAACTGGCTGACACGTACCACGAAGTGAACCGTCAAGTGCACCGTGCCGAAACGAACGTCGAGCCGATGGAGCAGTTGGCCGAAGACCAACTACGCAAACAGCGCGCAGCGTTGAAAGACGAAATTTACAATATTCTAAAGGCCTAACTTCCCCCTCTAAGGTCTTTGAAAACCCCGCGTCTGATTATTCAGGCGCGGGGGTATTTTTTGGCAGATTCGTATGCGGCTGGGGGTATTTGTAGTCGTATTGATAGCTTTCTGTGGCGAAGTTGCGGGAAAAGAAGTAGCGTTACAGGCATTCTTTTGCAGAATTGAGGTCGCAAAATGACTTACAATGATGACGACAAAATTGACGGGCGCGTCTATGGCGAACAGCCCGAAGTTAAAGCCGACGGCATGGGTAGCCGCGTTCTGTATATGATCCTGATCTGGCTGATGCTGAGCTTGGCGCAAACCGTTCTGACGGTCGCAACGGTTATTCAATTGGCCATCATGCTGGTGAGCAATCACAAGCCGAACGAACGGTTGGCTGAATTCGGCACGGACTTGGGGGTCTGGATGGCCAAGGCCGCCCGCTGTCAAACGGGCGCGTCCGATGTGAAACCTTGGCCGTGGACCGAACTGGACTGAGCCAATAGATCAGGACAGGCCGGCTTCGATGAGGTCGGTGATGGGTTTTGCCAGTGGGCGGGTCATAGATCCGAATGTCCCGACCACGGCGCCATCGGGACCGATCAGGATTTTGTTGAAATTCCACGCGGGCTCGAACCCGGTTTCACTTTTGACCCATTTAAAAAACGGATGCGCTTGATCGCCCCGAACATGGGTGATGTCGGTCATCGGCATATCAAGATCAAAGTTCAACTCGCAGAAATCTTTGACTTGCTCTGCAGTTTTCAATTCCTGCCGGAAATCATTGCTGGGGACAGCCAGCACGACCAGACCCTGATCACGATACTGATCGTAGAGCACCTGAAGCGCATCGTATTGCGGTGTGAACGCGCAGCGAGAGGCTGTGTTGACCACAAGGACGGGACGTCCAGCGTAATCAGCCAGATCAATGTCGCCTCCATCGATGGAGGGAAATACAAACCGTTCTGCCGCGAGCGCAGGCAAGGCAAGAATAATTAATAGAATGCTTAGAAGTTTACGCATTGAACGCCTCCTTGGACGCAATTTAGCGCCCAAGGAGTTTAGTCAATGCCGGATAGATTGGATCAGTCTTCCATCGCTTCCAGTTCGTCGATGAAACCCTCGATCATCGACAGGCCCTTATCCCAGAAGGCCGGATCTGTCGCGTCCAGTCCGAATGGTTCCAGCAGCGCCTTGTGGTGCTTGGAACCGCCTGCTTTCAGCATGTCAAAGTAGCGGTCTTGGAAGCCTTCGGGGTTTTCTTCGTAGTTCGCATAGAGCGCGTTCACGAGGCCGTCGCCGAAGGCGTAGGCGTAGACGTAGAAGGGCGAATGCACGAAGTGCGGGATGTAAGCCCAGAAGGTTTCATACCCCGGCATGAATTCGAACGCAGAGCCAAGGCTTTCGGCCTGCACAGACATCCACAGTGCGTTGATGTCGTCGGGTGTCAGTTCGCCGCCGCGACGGGCGTCGTGCAATTTGCATTCGAAATCGTAGAACGCAATCTGGCGGACGACCGTGTTGATCATGTCCTCGACCTTGCCAGCCAAAAGAACCTTGCGTTCGGCCTGATCCTTGGCACCGGCCAGCATCTGGCGGAAAGTCAGCATTTCGCCGAACACCGAGGCCGTTTCTGCCAGCGTCAGCGGGGTCGAGGACAGCATTTCACCCTGATCGGCGGCTAGAACCTGATGCACGCCGTGGCCCAGTTCGTGGGCCAAAGTCATCACGTCGCGCGGTTTTCCGAGGTAGTTCAGCATCACGTAAGGATGCACGTCTGTGACGGTCGGATGGGCAAAAGCACCGGGGGCTTTGCCGGGTTTCACGCCTGCATCGATCCAACCTTTGGTAAAGAAAGGCTCGGCCAGATCGGCCATGCGCGGGTCAAAGCTGCCGTAGGCGGACATCACCATATCGCGGGCTTCTTCCCAGCTGACGATCCGTGTGCTTTCCATCGGCAGAGGCGCGTTGCGGTCCCAGACCTGCATCACGTCCAGACCCAGCCACTTGCGCTTAAGCTCGTAATAGCGGTGCGACAGGCGGGGGTAGGCGGCGACGACAGCGTTGCGCAGGGCCTCGACGACCTCGGGTTCGACATCGTTCGACAGATGGCGGCCGGTTTGCGGCGTAGGCATCCCGCGCCAGCGATCCATGATCTCTTTTTCTTTGGCCTGCGTGTTGTGGACGCGGGCAAAGGTACGGATGTTTTCGCCAAAGACGCGGGCCAGTTCATGGGCCGCTTTTTCGCGCTGGTCGCGATCCTGTTCGGTCAACAGGTTCAGCGTTGCTTCAATGTTCAGGTCTTCGCCGTCGATGTCAAAGGTCAGGCCCGCGATGGTTTCGTCGAACAGACGTTCCCACGCATCGCCCACAACGCCCATGTCGTGCAGGAATTTTTCCATTTCGTCGGACAGTTGGTAGGGCTTCATTGCACGAACGCGGTCAAAGGCGGGTTTGTAACGGGCCAGTTCGTCGCTTGCTGTGAAAAGCGCGTTGTAATCGTCGTCCGCCACGCGGTTCAGTTCCAACGTGAAGAACACAAGCGGTGTGGTGTATTGCGTGATCTTTTCCTGCATGTCGGACAGAAATTTTGTGCGCGAAGAATCCGTGGTCAGCTGGTAATAGCGCAGACCGGCGAACGACATGATGCGACCGGCGATGCCCTCGATCTTTTCGTGGCGCTGGACCATTTCCAGAAAACCTGCGGCGTCCTGATCGGCGATTTTACCTTCGTAATCTTCGGCGAACGAGGCACAGGCCTGTTCCAGCCAGTCCAGATCGCGCTTGAGTTCCGGCGCGTCTTCGGACGGATACAGATCGCTCAGATCCCACTCTGGCAAATCGCCCAAATCCTTTCCTCCGGCAGAGGCATTGGCGTCGAAAACGGGGCGGATGGTCATGCGGGGGCTCCTTATTATGCGTTGGGTCTGAAAGTGGCCTGTGCGGCGGGCAGGTTCAAGGGGCGCAGGGGGTGTTTTGCCCTACAGAGGTTAACTCTTTGCCTTAGCCGTAGGTTTCCAGCATGGCGTTCAGGTCATCCAGCGTGTTGGCCTCGGACATGGGTTTGTCGTGGCGCCAGCGGCTCATGCGGGGAAAGCGCAGGGCGACGCCTGATTTGTGGCGCGGGCTTTTCTGAATGCCTTCAAAGGCAATTTCAAAAACGTGATGTGGTGTGACCTGTCGGACGGGGCCGAACCGTTGGATCGTGTTTTTCCTAACCCACTGGGTTATTTTACGAAATTCGGCATCAGTCAGGCCAGAGTAGGCCTTGGTGAAGGGCACAAGATCATCGCCGTTCCGGACGGCAAAGGTAAAATCGGTGAACAGGTTGGCGCGTCTGCCGTGGCCTTGCTGGGCGTAGATCATCACAGCGTCGATGGTCAGCGGGTCCAGCTTCCACTTCCACCAATCGCCTTTCTTCCGGCCCGCAAGGTAGGGCGCGTCGAGGTTTTTCAGCATTAACCCTTCTGCCTTGTGGTCGCGGGCTGTGGCGCGTTGGTCGGTCAGGCTTTGCCAATGGTTGAAATGCAATGCGGGCGACAGGCGCACGGGGGCGTCGTCGGGTAGGGGCGCAATAAGCGCCTCAAGCGCTGCGCGGCGTTGCCGTAGCGGTGCGTCGCGCAAATCCTGTCCGTTATGTTCCAGCAGATCGTAGGCCAGCAAGATCGCGGGCGCGTCCTTCAACAGCTTCTTGGGGACGGTTTTGCGCCCGATCCGTTGTTGCAGCTTGTTGAAACCCATCGGCTGGGCGCCGTCCCAAGCAACGACTTCACCGTCAATCACGGTGCCATCCGGCAGGAAATCAAGGCTGCGGGCCATTTCCGGAAAGCGGTCGGTGATCAGTTCCTCACCGCGTGACCACAGGTGATGCTGGCCTCCGCGCAGAACCAGTTGCCCGCGGATGCCATCCCATTTCCATTCTGCTTGCCAGTTTTCCTGTTGGCCGAGTTCTTCAGGTTCGGTTTCCAGCTGATAGGCCAGATAAAACGGATAGGGGCGCGACAGATCGGCGGTTGGATCGTCGTCTAGTATCAGGCTTTGAAATGTGACTGTCTTGGGCGTCCAACCTCCCATCAGGCGATGGACAATCGTTGCTTCATCTTGATCCACGGCTTTTGCCAGCGCGCGGGTCATCAGTTTCTGGCTAACCCCAATGCGGAAGCCGCCTGTCAGCAGCTTGTTGAACAGAAAACGTTCGGTTGGTTCAAGTTGGGACCATGCCTGAAGAATACGCCCTTTCCGCTGCTCCGGTTCCAGCGTTGCCAGCTCTACCAAAAACGCGATCCATTGGGTCAGCGACAGGTTGCTGCGGGTGTGTGGTGGGGGCAGTATAAGCGCGATCGTTTCGGCCAGATCGCCCACAATGGAATAGCTTTCTTCCAGCAGCCACAGGGGCACGTCGGCCACCTCGGACGCCCATTCGCGCAACTGTGTCGTGGTAACGGCGCGCTTGGGGCGGCGGCCGGAAAACAGGGCGATGGTCCAAAGTTTGTCGTCGTCCGATGCGGTCCGGAAATAGTCCGTCAGGGCCGTAACCTTGACCGAAGTTTTTGTGGACTGATCGATGGCTTGAAACAGGTCTGCGAAGGCCTTCATGCGGCATCCTCGCTATCCTGATCGGTATCGCCAAATTCGGTCGGAACTACTTGTGCCTTGTATCCGATGTTATTTAAGTGCTGCGTGAATATATCCGTGTAACCATGCGTTACATATATGTTTTCCGCACCTGTATTTTTGATTTCGCTTAGCAGTCCGGTCCAGTCTGCATGATCCGAAATGACAAAGCCGCGATCGGCGGCCCGCCTGCGACGGATGCCGCGGAGCCGCATCCAGCCAGAGGCAAATCCGCTGGAAACAGGCCCGAACTTTTTCGCCCAATTAGACCCCAAGGCGGCTGGCGGCGCGATGACGATACCGCCTTTGTGGGCCTTTGCGTCAAAGTCCTGCGTTACCGCAATGGTGTCTGGCAAGGCGTACCCTTGAGCGCGCAAAATCGCGTTTGTTGCCTCGACGGCTGTGTGGGTCATGATGGGGCCGATGGACGGGTCCAGCATCTTCATCAGGCGTTGCGCTTTGCCAAGCGAATAGGCCCCCAAGATAGCGGTTTTCCCGTCCGCCACGCAGTCGGCCCACCATTGGTTCAGGTCCTTTGCGACCTCGGCTTGCGACGGCCATGTAAAAACCGGCAGGCCAAAGGTGCTTTCGGTGACAAAGCTGTGGCATTTCACCGGTTCGAAAGGTTCGCTCAGCCCGTCATCGGTGACCTTATAGTCGCCCGAGACAACCCAGATTTCGCCGCCGACTTCGACCCGTATTTGTGCTGATCCGGGAATATGCCCTGCCGGATGAAGCGACACAGTCGCATCGCCGATCTTCAGCCTTTCGCCATAGGCTATGCCCTGACTTTGTATGTCGCCCAATCGGTGGTGCATCACCGGCAGGGCCTGATGCGTTGCCAGATAGCGCTGATGACCCGAGCGCGCATGATCCGCGTGGCCGTGCGTGATTAACGCGCGGTCCACAGGACGCCACGGATCGATGTAGAAATCACCCGCGGGGCAATAGATGCCTTTTTCGGTAAAAATCAGCGCGCCGTTCATCCGCTAAAGATAGGACACGCGGCGCGTTGTGCCAGTGATATCAGCCGGATGCTGCCAAGCGTTGCGCATCCTGATGGGCGTCGTAGTGGGCAACCATGCGTTTTGTCAGCGCGACGCGGGTATCAGGGCTGTCCATAAGCACTTCGTGTTCGCCATCGGTGACGCGAACAAGTTCGCCGTTCGGCCATTTCGCCATACGGCTTTCGATCCTTGGAACATCAACGATACGTTCGTTTGTTCCCAGCAGCGTCAGGCAGGGGATGTCCGGCGAATCCTGCGCTGCCAGTTCGCGGCATTCCTGA
>CATNDK010000124.1 GCA_950096585.1 Thalassococcus halodurans
AACAATTTTGTATTTTCTGTCCACAAATACCTCCGCCGGAGGCGTCCTGACCACTGAGCCTTAGCCGCGGCCGATATAGGGCATCTTGGTTGCCATCACGGTCATAAACTGAACGTTGGCATTCAAGGGCAGGTCCGCCATCAACGCCACGGATTTCACCGCTTCGGCCACATCCATCGTGGCAGGTTCCGCAATGCCCTTGGCACGATTGGTTTCGATAATGCCTTCCAGCAGATCAGTGCGCGCATTGCCGATATCGATCTGGCCGCAGGCGATATTGAATTCGCGTCCATCCAGACTCAGGGATTTTGTCAGGCCCGTGATCGCGTGTTTGGTCGTAGTGTAGCAGACCGAATTTTCACGCGGCACATGGGCCGAAATCGACCCGTTGTTGATGATCCGCCCCCCCATGGGCGATTGTGCCCGCATCAGACCAAACGCCTCACGCGCGCAGACGAACATGCCGTGCAGGTTCACGCGCAGCACCTGATCCCAATCATCCAGTGACACTTCGTCGATAGGCGCGGCAGGGCCGAAAAGTCCGGCGTTGTTGAACAGTACATCGAAACGACCAGCGCTTCGGGCGAAGGTGCCGAATTTCAGATGAATAGCGCGGGCATCGGTGACGTCAGCAGGCAAGACGACCGCATTGTCCCGACCGCGTGCCACCTTTTCCAGTTCTTCCTCGCGCCGCGCCAACAGCCCGACAACCCATCCCTGCGCCAGAAAATGTTCGGCCACCGCGCGCCCGATACCGGAACTTGCCCCCGTCACGAGAATGGATTTTGTCATATCAAATCAGTTTCCTGCTCAAGCGTCAGTGCCGCTGCTGGCGCACTGCGCAAATCATCGACATTCAGACCTTGGGACGGGCGCGACAGCCTGTTGCGCACCACCCAATAAAGCCGCCCCGAGGCCCGCGTGATCGCGACATACGCCAGACGTTTCCACAATGGCTGACCTGCCTCGGTCCGCCCCATGCGGGCCGCGGCATAAAGGTCGGGCGCGAATACCTGCACCTCTTCCCACTGTGACCCTTGCGCCTTGTGGATCGTCACGGCTGCCCCGTGCAAAAACGTGGCCCCCATACGGGCAGCGTAGGGAATAAACGGTTCTTCTTCATCAGGTTTTTCGATCTTCACGATCGAGGCGGCGGAAACTTGCGGGTCCTCTGCGCCCATCACATGCAATCGCGAAAATCCCGGTTTGCGTCCGGGTCCAAGGTAGACCACCTGCGCACCCTTGATCAGGCCGCGCGCCTCAAGATCCAGTCGCTTTTTGCGATGCTTCAGGGGCAGTTCGATGCCGTCGCAAATCAGCGGCTCGCCTTCCAGCAGTTCAGTTTCGGGCGCGCCATAGACAGACCGGAACGCGTTGATCAGACGGATACGCGTGGCGTTGCGCCAGACCAGAACCGGCGAACGGGCCATCAGATCAACCTCGACCCGCTGCCCCCAGACAACGCGATCGTCCTTGCGGGCGGTGTCTTCGACCATCCGTTCGAAATCTTCGAAACTCAACTGCGGATCGGCCAAAGCATGGGCCAGATCAAGGATCGGGTTATCCGCATCCTGCCGGTGGATGCGGCTGAGTTCGGTCTTCTGAACGTCTGCGAGTTTATCAAACACCATCGTGCCCGACTGATTGACCGGCGCCAACTGTGCCGGGTCACCGAACAGAACAAGGTTCGGAAAGATATCACGCAAATCGTCGAACTGCCGGTCATCCAGCATCGATGCTTCATCGATAAAGCCGATGTCCAACGGGTCTTCGCGCCGCTTCCAACCGGTGATGAAATCAGAACCCCGCAGACCGGCAGCCGCCAATGCGGCGGGCACCGATTTGTGCAGTTCATATGACGCCTTGGCGCGCTCCAACGCCTCCTCCGAAAGCTCTTCCAGATCGGGGCGTTCGTCATTGCCCATCAGCCATTCGGCGATGCGTTCGTATTCGGGGTCATACACGGGCGTGTAGAGAATGCGGTGGATCGTCGTCGCGGGCACGCCGCGCATGCGCAAAACACTCGCCGCTTTGTTGGTAGGTGCCAGAATGGCCAGCGTGCGCTTTTCCTTGCGGCGGCGGCTTTCGTAATCGCCCGAAACGACCTCGACCCCTGTCGCCTCAAGCGCCTTGTACAGCTCTGCTAGCAAAAGCGTCTTACCCGATCCGGCCTTTCCCATGATCGCACGGACCTGGTTCTTGCCCTCGGGCGCAGGCAGAACCATGCCGTCGACCAGATCAATACCCGCACCCCGCAGCATGGCTGCGATGGCGTCATAGGCATCTGCCTGATCGTCGGAAAAGGATACGGAAGTCAGTGTCATGGCGGCACCCTATCCGCTGGGATTCAGCGCCGCCAGTAGGACGGCCGGAACAATCGCTGCTCCGGCTGTTTTTTATCAAAAGTTGATGCGCAGACCGGTGCGGAATTCTGTCCCTTTCAGGATCAGAGTGTAGTTGCCAGCATCACTGCCAAAGAAGTTTTCGATATCCACGTCAGCCTTACCAAAGTCAACATAACGCGCTTGCGAATACAGTTCGAAACGCGGGTTTACGGCATAGCTTACGCCAACGCCCACGTTATAGGCCGAATTGCGCACATCTTTGGAGCCATTGACCACCCCATCATCCACGGAAACTTCATACTGTGTCGTACCGAAGCCTAAACCGCCGAAAAGGGTAATTTGGTCTGTTGCCTGAAAATCGACATAGGCGTTCAGGAAGGCCGCTTTTTGGTTTTCAATCGCCAAATCATAGAAGAATTCCGGGTTAGGGCCGCCCGGGAAGCTGCCGGTTACGAAATCGGCGTCGTTGTATTTGGTCAATTCAAGTTCGACGCGAACTGTATTGCGTTCAGACAGACGCGCCACTTCTGACAAGCCAAATGTCAGGCTACCTGTTGTACGGCTGTCTTTGTTGGAACAAATACCTGCAGTCTCGCAGTTTTCGTTTTCGAAGTCGCCTGCATTATTGAAACCGCCGCTTTCGACCGAGTTCGTCGCCGTGCCCAGCGACAGGCCCGCATACATGTTAGAGAATCTCAGGCCCTCGGCTGATGCGGCTGTCGAACCTGCGATCAGCGCCGCAAAGGAAGCCCCTAAGATCTTTTTCATCGGTAATACCCCTAAAATGTAAATCGTTTCCTAGGGATACTACGTGTTCCGGGTTTGGAACGCATTACGCATCTTGCATTTGCGATCCAAAGATACGCCCGTGTGTCATTGCGACACCAGATGGATGAACTTTCTGCAATCCATAGCTGCAGCACCCATCACCCGACCATTCTTAAGGATGTAGGGGCCTTGCCGAACGAATGTTCGAACCATTTACGGATTGTATAAGGCGAGATTCCTGCGCTTGCCGCCACCTTTGCCTGCGCCTCAGCGGTAAACTCCCACAAACCAACGCTAATGCGGCTACGACCTTCGCCCATGCTGCCCAAAACCTCGGGCGACGATCCGATGCGTTTGTAGATGCGCACCATGCGAGCGTCGAACACGCCGACATAGTGGCTGACGTTCATGTTTTTCATGATCTCGCCGCCTGCCAGCATCAGCGCGGCCGCTGTGCCCGGACAGGTTTCGCGCGCCAGGCAGAACCGCGTACATTCCCAAATCAGGGGGCTTTCGATTGTGCCACCACCGATGATGTCGGTGAAATGTTCGTTCACCATCGTCCGGCCCGTCGTTGGTAGCAGACGCATGGATCCACCGTGCGTTCCGTCAGGGCGTTCCCAGATTACATAGAGCGGGTTCAGATCGTCGTATTCATCGCGCTCTTCACCGTTTTCATCGACCGTCACTTCCCAGCCAAGGCGGGTGTGAAACTGGTCGGCGCGATCCTTGAACATGGTCGCCAGAAGCTTTGGAAAATCTGCAAGTTGGTCTGCGTATAGAAATCGTATCATCTGCGTTCTCCCGTTGGATGAATGCAGGCTGATATGCAGAGACTAATAAGGGTTAACGCGACCGAACGGTCAGATAACAATCAGTCCACGATGCAACGCACGCGCAACCGCATGGGTCGTGTTCAAGGCGCGCAATTTGAACCGCGCGCTTTCGATGTAGGCACGTAAGGTATGCTCGGAAATCTGAAGGGTGTTCGCGACCTGACTGCGGGAATGGCCAGTAGCCAACAGTGTCAAAACATCGGTTTCCCGCGGCGACAGGTTTGGCACGGCCTCTGGCTGCCTGTCGGGTTCGAGTGTTAATGCGGACTGGTTAAAGAAATGCGCGATCAGGATCAGGTCACGCCGGTATTGTTCGGTGAAATCGGACCATTCGGTATCGCTGCAATTGTGGCTAAGCGTAAAAAGCGCGAACTGGCCGTTCGGGCCACGGATCGGAATGGAAAAGCCCTGATTGCCGATCCCGTGTTCAACAGCATCGCGATAAAAGGATCGCGCGGCCTTGGATGACCAATCCAGTTGCTTCCAGTCGGTCGGATGAAACCGTTGCGAACACCCCTGCACCACCGGATCAATGCGCAGGTAGTTATTCTGAAGATAGCGCGACACCCAATCTTCGCTGTAGGTGCCGACACCGTATTGTTCACCGTTGGAATTCACCCAGTGATAAACGATATGGTCGACCCCGAATTGGTCGCGCAGCGTTTCGATGATTGATTGCAGATCCTCAGCCGAGGCGGCTAGTTCCAACCTCGACAGGGTTGTATCCGAAAATGGCGTCAGTACTGCGTGGCCCACTGTGGGTCCCTTTTCCCTTTGACGCCATTTCGACATGCGCAACCATTTTTGCGTCTTCCAGCTGCTCTGCCAGCAACTGAAGGGCGTTGGTTCGTGCGAACGTTTGCAGGTCCGTGAGAACGTCAATTATCCAATCATTCTTCATGAAAGAGTCATCCCCAATTAGTTAACAGTTCGTTAATAACAACTATAACACGAACCGAAAAATCACATAATTCGCGAATTCTATCCCCCCAGAAATAGCGGGGCTGCGATTTCCTTACCTTTGAAAAGTAAAAAACAACAAAAAGCCCCCGCCACCTTGATGGGTGACGGGGGCTGTCGTGTCAGACGGGGAGAGCGCTGACTTACGAGCGAGCCTCGAGAGCTTCTTCAAACGTGCGAAGACCTGTCTTCGGAGCCTGAACAAGAACGGCCATGTTGCCCGGCTTGTGTTCGTTGTTCATCATCTTCATGTGCGCATCCGGAATTTCCGCCCACGGGAAAACTTCGGACATGCAGGGGTCCAGACGGCGCTCGCACATCAGGCGGTTTGCCGAAGCGGCCTGCATCAGGTTGGCAAAGTGCGAACCCTGAAGACGCTTCTGGTGCATCCACATGTAGCGAACGTCGAAGGTACAGTTAAAGCCGGATGTACCCGCGCAGATCACAACCATACCGCCCTTTTTCACGACCAGAGTCGACACAGGGAAGGTTGCTTCGCCGGGGTGCTCGAACACCATGTCGACGTTGTTGCCCTTGCCGGTGATTTCCCAGATCGCTTTGCCGAACTTACGGGCTTCTTTCAGCCACGTATTATATTCGGGGCTGTTCACTGTGGGAAGCTGACCCCAGCAGTCAAAGTCCTTACGGTTGATAACGCCCTTGGCGCCCTGATCCATAACGAACTGACGCTTGCTTTCGTCCGAAATCACGCCGATCGCGTTCGCGCCAACTGTGTTCGCCAGCTGGATTGCGTAGGAACCCAGACCACCGGACGCACCCCAAACCAGTACGTTCTGGCCGGGCTTCAGTTCGTGCGGGTGGTGGCCGAACAGCATGCGGTATGCTGTTGCCAGTGTCAGCGTGTAGCAAGCGGACTCTTCCCAAGTCAGGTGCTTGGGACGCGGCATCAGCTGCTGCGCCTGAACTTTGGTGAACTGAGCAAAGGAACCGTCGCCTGTCTCGTAACCCCAGATACGCTGGGAATCAGAGAACATCGGATCGCCGCCGTTACAATGTTCATCGTCGCCGTCATCCTGGTTACAGTGGATGACAACCTCGTCGCCGACTTTCCAGTTCTTGACCTTGTCACCTACGGCCCAAACGATGCCGGACGCGTCGGAACCAGCAATGTGGTAGTCCTGACCGTGGACGTCGAAGGGGCTGATCGGAACACCGCGGCCGGCCCAAACGCCGTTGTAGTTAACGCCAGCGGCCATAACCAGAACCAGCACTTCGTGGCTGTCTAGCTGCCATGTGTCGACAACTTCTACCTGGAAGCTTGTCTTGGGATCGCCATGGCGTTCGCGACGGATGGCCCATGCGTACATCTTTTTCGGCACGTAGCCGAGCGGGGGCATTTCGCCGATTTCGTACAGATCTTTTTCCGGCGCGTCGTAGTCCGCGATGCTGGTTTGCGTATCCA
Source organism: Thalassococcus halodurans (assembly GCA_950096585.1). Taxonomy (GTDB): domain Bacteria; phylum Pseudomonadota; class Alphaproteobacteria; order Rhodobacterales; family Rhodobacteraceae; genus Thalassococcus; species Thalassococcus halodurans_A. Next base: position 6,333 of record CATNDK010000124.1, read on the forward strand.
GAGCCATAGGAACCTCCGTCTAGTTGGTTATGTCCACATATGCCGCGATGCAGAATCGCAGCTGATACAGGGGAAATATCGACCGCTGCGCAACATTTCAACAAGATTTAAGGCTATATTGTAATTTTATGACCCCGCGGATGCAGAAATTTATGCTGCGCACGCAAACACCTCAGCAACTTCAACCATCACTTAGCGGGATAGAATTTCCATAAAATTCAGCAAATTGCGCCCTATCCGGCTCGATCAAATAGCCGTTTTCGGTGGCGACGATCACTTTTCGACGCAATAATATTTCAATCCCGCCGCGAACAAATGACGCAACGTTGCCCACCTGTGCCCCAAGCTCCATCTCGGCCGTCTGGATCAGTTCGTCTTCCGTCAGGATTTCGGATTTCAGAAGTTTCTGGCAAACAAACGGCACCGGAAGGACGGGCAGCGCCTCTTTTATGCGGTCCATCAAAAGTGCGCTCAGGTCTTCGACCGATTTGTCCGGACAGGTATTCAACGCCAAAGGATCGCCGAAACGCACGGCCACACGGCCGAACCTTTCGTAACGGCCTGTCAATTTCAGCCAGACCTGATTCACCACGAATCCAAGCCCCTTAAAGACAGACGACCGGAACCGGCGCTGCCCTTCGGATGCAGCATTGATCAGAATCGTATCTTCAAGCACCCGATCATAGTTCAAAGCGACAGGCACAAAGACGACCGGAGTTCCGGTTTCACGCGCCCCTTCGCTGATATACTTGAGCAGACCAAGCTTCGGCGGGGCCAGCCTGCCGTCCAATGACAGGCCGCCTTCGGGATAGATACCTTGCGCAACACCCCCTTCGATCGCCAGTTGCACGTACCGTTCCAGCACCTTGCGATACAAAGGCGTGCGCGACTTGCGCCGGATAAAGTAGGCACCCATCGCACGGATCAACCCCGAAAGCGGCCAGATCCGCGCCCATTCCCCCACCGCATAGGACAAAGCCGAACGATCCGCGGCCAGATAGGTCATCAACACATAATCCATGTTGGACCGATGGTTCATGACAAAAACCACGGTTGCATCGCGGTTCACATCGCGCAGATGGCTTTCGTCCCGATAGCTGACTTCGACGTCATACAGAAAATGCGACAACGCCCGCGCCGCACGGATCGCCACTCCGAAATAGGCGCTAGCTGAAAAGGCGGGCACGATCTCACGGGCATAGATGCGGGCTTTTTCAAAGGCCACGTCCTCGCGCACGCCTTCCTCGTCAGCATACTCAAGGATCGCACGGTTGACCGCAGGATCATAAAGCAAGCGCTGGATCAGGTCATAGCGGCGCGTCAGTTTGAACGGCTGGATCGGTGTCTCAAGCCGTTCGTTCAGCCGCGCAACCACGCGTTCCATTCGGCGGCGGAAAAACCAGCGCACCGATGGGAACAGGAAATGAGAGGCAAACGTCACCCCAGCAAAAACAACGATCAGAAAAAAGAGCCAAAAAGGAATCGTAACAGGATCTGTCATTCCGTAACCTTGGCAGCGCCCGAAATACCGGACAAGACCTATAAAGACGGAACGGCATTTCCGAAAATACCGCCGAAAGGCGAATTGCCTTTGGGCCAGTTAAACCCGAAACTATTCTGGTCGGCGCTGCTCTGCGGCAAAAAACCCCAACTTGCCGCGATGCAGCGAATTGACACCGCCACATTCTTTCGAATATCCACGATTGTGCGCAATTTTGTTGCTTACCCGATTCACGTCCTAAAGGTGCCCTATGACTGACACGCCCACCGCTCAGACCAAAGACAAACCTTGGCTGATCCGTACCTATGCTGGTCATTCGACTGCAAAGGCATCCAACGCGCTGTATCGCGGCAACCTTGCCAAAGGTCAGACCGGCCTTTCGGTGGCCTTCGATTTGCCAACACAGACTGGCTATGACAGCGACCACATTCTGGCGCGTGGCGAAGTCGGTAAAGTGGGCGTGCCCGTCTGCCATCTTGGCGACATGCGCACCCTGTTCGACCAGATCCCGCTGGAACAGATGAACACCTCGATGACG
>CATNDK010000125.1 GCA_950096585.1 Thalassococcus halodurans
GTCCTCACGCAGCATGGCTGTCGCCGGGCGCCCCGTGATCCATGAAGGCAAGACCCACGAAAGTCTGGTTCACGTGCATTCCGCTGTGCTGTTCGCCATAGGTGTTAAAGCCCACGACCCGCCGTTTCCGGAACACGTCCGAAATCTCATCCGACATCTGCTTCTGTTCGATCTCAAGCTTGCGCAGCACACAGTCGAACCCGAGGATAAAGTCCGGCGCGCGGCCCATTTCGTCCTGAACGTCCAGTTCCGTATCCAGCGTGCGGACGATTTCCTTGCCGCGTCCAAGCGTCATGATCAGACCGTCGTCGATCGCACACAGGAATGACAGCGCTTGGGGCGACACCGCCCCGTGAATGGCGCGCACGTGATAGCTCATGTTCTGCCTTACCAAGAGCGGGTTTTCAGCAAACACTTCGGGCGACAGGTCTTCGACATCGCGGCCCACAAGGCGGGCATATTCCTGCGCCGCAGGCGCACCGTTGATTTCCAGAACAAGCCGTTCTTCCGGCTCGGCCTCGGTCACGACCAGTTGTTTTTCGGTGGGCAGGAAATGGTGAAAGCCCAGGCCTTCGAACCGCAGGTCGGTTTCCAGCAACAAAAGCAGCGCGGCGTTTGACCGGAACTTACCGTCATGCAGCACAAAGGTCTGTTCGAAATGCAGCCCGTTGCCCGCCGATCCGCCAAAGATCGGCACGTTGACCAGCGCCGTTTCCAGCGTCGATACCAGCACGTCTTCCTGTTTCGACAGCCCGTCGGCAAAGACCAGCGCCAGCCGGTCCCATCCCGCCGTGCGCTGGAAATGCGAGGCATGTTTCTGAACATCCCGCGCGATGGTTTTGATCGACAGGGGTTTCAACGGTTCGATCAGCAAAGACGCGCAGCGGAAATGTTTCCGCGAAAACGAAATCGCCAAAAGCGCCTCGGTCTCGTAGCCCTTGGGGGTGATCTGTCCTGCCGTGGTACAGCCGAACACCGGCACGCTGCCCAGACGGGCGTTCAGCGCTGTTTCAAGTTCCTGCACATCCAGACGGTCGGGCAGGAACACCAGCACAAAGCAGCTGTCCTGCAAATCGATCTGGCTGGCAATTTCCGCAACAGCGGCGTCCGCATCCAATTCATAGGACACGGAGACACCGACAAAAGGTGATCCGCTTGTGTCCAGCACCTTGCCCTGCCCTTACCGGCTCAGGAAGACTTGGGACTCGGGATCGCCCGCCACCGCTTCTGCCATGGATGCCTCGACCAGAACCGCCGCCTGCGTCCGGTTCTGTACCCCCAACCGGCGCAACAGCGCGGTGATGTGGGCTTTGACCGTCGCTTCCGCAAGGTTCAGCTCATAGGCAATCTGTTTGTTCGGCTTGCCCGCACAGATCAGCTTCATGATCCGCGCCTGCTGCGGTGTCAGTTCGGAAATCTTCGACTGATCCTTACGGCACATCTCGTCGGATGCGGGCGCCGCTGCGGCTGTCTGATAGCTCTTGGGCACAAACTTGCGCCCCGTGCTCACGTCAAACAAAGCCGATTTCAGAACCTGCGCTGACGCGTCCTTGGGCAGGAACCCTGCCGCACCTTTTTCCATCAGCGCCGCCACGATCTCGACCGACGTCAGCGACGAGATCACCAGAATAGGCGTGTCCGGCACACGATCGCGCAAGCTTTCAAAACCCGAGATACCGTTCACATCCGGCAATTTCAGATCGAACATCACCAGATCCGGGACAAAGCCCTTATCCAGCAAACTCAGTGTGTCGCCCAAAGTCTGACGTGCCTCGATCGTGCAGTTCGGAAAAACCAACCGCAACGCTGCCGATAATGCATCGCTATACAAGGGGTGATCATCGACAATCACAACAGACCGGATACGTCCCGGAGCCTGTTCCAGATTTTCATGCTTCATTTCCCCAATCCTCCCAGAAGCGAGACTACAGTCCGAATCGGTGCTTAGGCAACAACGGCTTAGTCAGAATCTTTAAAACGCGGAAACCGGCGCATCCCGAAGGCTGCGCCGGTTCCTCACCAGGGTTCTCTTACTTCAGCGCACCCGACGTTTTTGCCACATGCGTCGCAATCGCATCCATCAGCGGCGGCGACAGGCAATCGTAGGGCTCCAGCCCCAGCTCTTTCAGACGCGCGCGAATGTCCCCCATCCGTTCGGGCGCGACCCCGGATTCAATGATCGACGACACGAAGGCCGCGAATTCAGGCGCGGACCAACCCGACGCCGAGCTCAGTTCGGTATGAACGAAATCCAGACCGTGGAACGGATGGCCCGTATTTTCGATCCGGCCATACATGTGAACACCGCAGTCCTTGCAGGCATGACGCTGGATCGCCGCCGCTTCGTCAACGATGGCCAGCTTGTCGACGTTTTCTGTGACGGTGACGTTGTCACGGCCCACAACGGCGATCTGGCTGAACACCGCGCCCGCGGGCTTCCAGCACTTTGTGCAACCGCAAACGTGGTTGTGCGCGGTTTGCGCCGACACTTCTACAACCACCGGGTTCGAGGAACATTTGCATTTCAGCGTACCACCCGCGAAATTCGCGGACCCTGCCGGAATGCCGTTATCTACACTGGGGTGAATTTTGATATGCGTATATTGCGGAGCAGCGGATGCAGAAGAATCCCCCCCTCCGAAAAGGTTGGATAGAAATCCCATTTCAGACGTCCTCCCTAAGGACACGAGTTAAGTCGTGATTTTTGTTTTTTAGTGGCGACAGCCTGCGCGTCCTTTGGGATTCGGGCAATTCAACCAATAGTATCGACTTTAGTGCCATTTTCATGGCTGGTCCGGCGTCAGGACGCGGTCAGAAACTTGCGGACAAATCCCTCTGGCACCTGTCCGCCATACCCTTCGGAAAACAGCAGATCATCCAGTTCGGACAGCCGCGCCTGTCTATCCCGCCCCGCGCCGTCACGCCGGATCAGGGCCTGTGCGGCACGGCGCAACGCCACGCCATCGCCCATGCGCTCGGCCCGTTTCAGATCGCGCACAAGTGGGTCGAACATGGCCCATCTTCGGATTGCATCAGGGCTGAACCGACGCCCCATCAACATCGACACAAGCCCAAGGGCCAAACCGATCAGAGCCATGATCGGCACCGACATGCCCCCCAGTCGCGCAGGTTCCGCGACCACGGGCGGCGTGTCCAACTCGCTTTCCAGATAAGCGACCCTTTGCGGTGAAATCACCGCCTTGCGCGGCACACGGTTCACCGTGTCGAAATAGTCGAATTCGATCGGTTCAAGAATTGCCGAGGTCGTGTTCGTCGGCCTGATCGTCCAGCGCCAGAAGGCCACCGACACAGGGCCATAAGGCGACAGTTCCACAATGCGTTTTTCCGGATGTGGAAAGATCATCGCAGACGGTGATTTCAGCTCTGGCATCGGCGGGATCATATCGGGGCCAACGCCAATCGCTTCGACCCTGATTATGCGCAAAACGCCTTCGCCCTCGACCAGTTGATCGGGCGAGTTTGACCAGTTGTCGCCCCCCTCCAACCGACGTACAGGGAACCACCAACCGCCATCGGGCACTTCTGGGGCCTGTTCGACTTTGATGGTGAAAGGTTCAGACTGGATGTCATGGGCGAACCAATCATCGCCTTCATCGGTCAGGGTCAGATGATGGATGAACGGCCCGATCTCGACTTCGCCCGCGCGATCAGGATACAGCGCCATGCGCCGTTTGAATTTCTTGACCTTCTTTCCGGCCTCGGTGTCGTCGTACCAGAAATCCGCGCCCAACTGCATCCAGTTGAAGCCCGACAGATCAGGCTGTTCCAGCTTTTCCAAGGTGATGTGCCGCCGGTACACGCCTTCGATGGTGATCAGGATCATCTCTTGGGTGTAGGGCGTGACCTCGGCGTTTTCGACGGTCACGGTCAGTTCTGCATCGGTCGGCAAAACGGTGCTGGATTGCGCAAAGGCAATCGAAGTCCAGAACAACCAAGCGATCAGCCATCTCATCGCGGGTCCTCCGGATTGGGCGGTGTTAGACCCGCTTTGTGGCGGCGTTTGTATTCGTGTTTGATCCGTTCTTTCAGATAGGCGCCGGGCACGTCCTCAAGCGTTGCCAGCCAGCGGTCATTGGCCACGACAAACTTGTCATCAAACACCCGCCGCACGCCCGACGTTTCGGCCCATGTCGTCAATTCCGGTAGACCGAACAAGGTGCCCGCGTTTGTGGTATCTGTCCCCTGCCCCGCGGCCCGCGCACTGCCTTGCGCCACTGGCCCGCGCACCTCGGGCCCGTCTTTGTCGCGCGTCGTCACCCATGACAGCGGCGCGTCGGCGTCGACCGCCAGACCGGCGTAATAGGCAGACACCAGATCAAAATTGGTCGAGGCATCCGCATGTCCGCGCATCCGGTCGATATCAAAGGCCTCAAGCGCGGCGGCATGATTGCCGCGATGCACCTCGGCATTACCCAGATTGTAAAACGCCCGCGCCTCCCGGAAGGACGCGGCGGCACTGTCCATATCGCCCGCCCGATATTGCGCCACACCGCGCCAATACGGATCTTGAAACACCTGCGCCGCAACCCCGTACAGACCCACAGACATCAGCACACGCCCGAACGGCTGCGCCCCGCCGATCAGCACCGCAGCGCCCGCGCAAATAAACGTCAGGATCAAAAGCACCCGAGCCATCACGTCACCGCCCTTCGCCGGAACAACAGCATCGCGGGGATCAACACCAACACCAGCAACCAGCGCCCGTAATCGGACCAGAACAGCAGCGGATAGTCCTGCTGCTCCAACCGCTCCCGCGCCGATGTACGCATCCAGTCTGACAACTCATCAGTCTGATCCAGAGTAAACACCCGCCCCCCGCCGATCTGCACAAGCGTCTCGATTCCAGCCGTAGGCGCCTCAAGCGAGATCACCGACAGCCGCGCCCCACGGGCCGCAATCGCCTCGGCCTCGGCAAACGCGCCCGGCGTCAGGCCTGCGCCATCGGTCATCACGATCACATCGCCCGCCAGTATCTCGGCCTCTTGCTGAATACGCCGCGCCAGCGCCAGACCCCGTTCGGGCCGCGACCCCGGATCAGGCATCGTATCGCGATCCACCACCGAAAGCGTCTGCCCCAACTGCCGCACATCACCCGTGATATCCGTCGCCACATAGGAGTCGCCCCCATAGACAACCAACCCCGCAGGCCGCGACCCGAGCGATGCAATCCCGAACCGCCCCATGGTCAGCATCTGTGGCCAGCGCGGGCTATCGACCACCGACGATGATGCATCCAGCACAAACACCACCCCGTCCAGATTGCGAAACGCCACCGCATCGCGCCGTTCCACCGCCGGCCCCGCCAAGGCGATAATCAACAACACCGCGCCGATGATCGCGCCCTTAGCAATCCGCCCGCCGTGCCCCGCATCAACGCGGCCCATCGCCGCCAAAGCCTGCATCAGCTGCGGATCAACGACCGCTTCCCAATCGCCCGCACCACCGCGTCGACGCGCCATCACCCAGACCAGTACCGCCAACGGCACCAATGCCAGCAACCACCAAGGGCGCAAAAGGGTGATATCCGACAGCCCGATCATGCCTCTTGTCTCCAGACCATGATCAGGGACAACATCAGCGCAATTGCAGCGGGATAGAGCCAGAATTCACGGAACACCTCGGCCGCCAGACCGTCGCTGTCATTCGCCTCCAACTGATCCAAAGCATCCGCCACCGCGACCAGATCCTCGGTCGTTTTCACACGGAAACTGGTGCCACCGGACAGGTCCGAAATCGCGTGCAGCGTGGCCGCGTCCACCACCCCGCGCTCGCCCTCTTCCGCCGTGGTCAAATCCTTGGGCCCCATGGCGATGGTGTGCACACGCACCCCCTGTTTCGCCGCCAGTTCCGCGACGCCCCTCGGGTTCGTGGCGCCAGCGTTGCTGACCCCGTCCGACAGCAAGATCACCACCTTGGTCGCCGCATCGCTTTGCGCCATGCGCTTCAACGCCAAGCCCAAGGCATCCGACACATTCGTCGCCCGCCCCGAGATACCGATCACGGCGGTTTCAATCCGGCGGGCGATGGCTTCGGTATCATAGGAAAACGGCGCGGCGTAATAGGCGTCAGACCCGAAGACAATCAGCGCCACACGGTCGCCCCCACGTCCTCGGGCGAAATCCGCACCAACACGCTGCACCGCCTCAAGCCGCGTGATCTGTTCGCCGTCCAGATAGAAATCATCGCGCACCATCGACCCCGACAAATCCAGTGCAATCGCCAGATCGCGGCCCGACACCTTTAGCGCAGGAATAGGCTCTAATTGCCGTGGTCCGGTCAGCGCCAGAACCAGCAAAACCCAGATCACCCAAGGCAGGCTGCGCGACACCCGACGCGCAATGCTGCCTCCCTGCCCGCCTTGCGCCAGCAATGCCGTGCCCACCGTGTCCGGAACGGCCAAGGCCGCGCCCCGTTCCACCCGCACCGGCAGGAACCGCATCAGGATCAGGGGCAGCGGCAACAGGATCAGCGCCCAGGGTGTGGCCAGTTCAAGCATGATCGCGCAGCTCCTGCTCGATCAACTCGGGCGCAGGAATACCGCCCTTTTGATAAATCCGCTGTGACAGAGCCTGATACCGCGCAGGCGACGCGTCTTTCAGCAGGTGCAACAGCGCCACTTGCTGCGCATCAGACGGCAGATCGCGGGCAGCAATCACGCGGTCGTTCAACGTCACGGGTCGCACCCGTTTGGGCCGCATAGAAAAGGCCCGCAAAATACCGCCAATGATCAGCGCCAGACCCAACCCCATCGCCAAGGCCGCCAGCATCTGGGCAATACCCCCACCCGCAATCTCGGGCGGCAGGTGGATGTCGCGCAGACCCTGCAACAACGCCTCTTGGCTGATGGCCCTGTCCGCCATGCCCTAGGCCCCCCGATCCGGCGGGAAGGCCGCCGCGATCAATCGCGCGGTGGCGTCGGGGGCTTGGCCTGCATCAATAGTTAAAACCGGCTGGCCTGCGATATGGTCAGAAACAGTCTCTGATTTGGCCCCACGCACTGTCGCGCGGGTGCGCGTGCCGTCGCTTAGAACGATGGGATAGGACCCATCCGGCAGGCTCTGCGCCGCCTGATCCACCACCCGCAAACAGCGCAGGCTGCGGCGTTCGGACAGTTCATCAATCCGGTCCTGAAACCCCGCACCCAGACTGTCATAGCCCGACGCCAGAATAATTTCGGACCCGCGCGGTGAAATCCGTTCCAACCGCGCAAGGCCCGTGGCCAGATCGGGGTCGTGCCTAACCCCCGACAGAGCCAATTCCAAAGCCGCATCATGGGCGCGGATCATGCCGCCGATGACATCAAGCATACCGCGCGCGCGTCCACGGGCCGGAACAACAACAGGCTCCCCTGCCCCCAAGGCCAGCAACCCCACGCGACCGCCCTCTTCGACAATGCGCCAGCCGACCAACGCCAGGGCCTCGGCCGCCGCGACAGACCGGAAGGCGCGCCGCGTGCCCCACAACATCGAAGGCCGGAAATCGGCAACAAGAATCGACACGCGATCCCGTTCTTCTTGAAACCGTCTCACATGCAGGGTGCCGGTCCGCGCGGTCGTGCCGCGATCCAGATGGCGGATATCATCGCCCGCCACATATTCGCGCACGTCCGCCACGTCCTGCCCGTGACCTTTGCGTTTCGTCACGAATCCACCCGGAAGCGCAGCCAGCGGGATATCCAGCGCTTTCATCAATGCCGCACGGCGCAGCCCGATCAGCGCCTCGGCCCGAAGCGCAACGCCGGGGGCCTGAAGCGCATCGCTCACAGCGGTTCAACCTGTTTCAGAACATCCGCAATAAGCGCCCGTGCGGTGCGCCCCTCGGCCACCGCGCGCCACGTCAGCACGATCCGGTGCGCCAGCGCGTCGCTTGCCACCGCCTCCACATCCTCGGGCAGCGCATGATCGCGCCCGTGCAGATAGGCCCGCGCCTTGGCCGCCGCCGCAAGAGCCAGCGTGCCCCGCGGCGATACCGCATGTTCGATCTCATCCTTGAATGGTGCCACCCGCGTCGCCGTCACAAGGCGCACGATGTAGTCTTTCAATGCGGGCGACAAATGCACCGCCATCGCCTGTTTCCGCGCGTCTCGAACCTCGGCCAAGGGCACCGGTTCTGGGTGGGTTACACCCGACACGGACTCCGCTTCGACCAGATCAAGAATACGCCGTTCGGTATCCGGATCAGGCAGGGTTAGAACCACATGCATCAGGAACCGGTCCAACTGCGCCTCGGGCAGCGGAAAGGTCCCGTCATGTTCAATCGGGTTCTGCGTCGCGACCACCAGAAACGGGTCCGGCAATGGGTGCGTTTCATTGCCCGCCGTCACCTGCCCCTCGGCCATCGCCTCGAGAAG
>CATNDK010000126.1 GCA_950096585.1 Thalassococcus halodurans
ACCCATGATGAGGATGCCAAAGAATGTCCCTGCGACAAAGCCGTATCCACCAGTTAACAGCGTGCCACCGATGACGACAGCCGCAATGGCGTCCAACTCGACCCCGACAGTGGCCAGCGAATAGCCCGCCGACGTATAGAGCGAGAAGACGATCCCCGAAAGCCCCGCCAATCCGCCGGAAACGGCGTAAATTCCGATGGTGGTGCTGGCCATCGGTACGCCCATCAGACGTGCGGCCTGCTCACCGCCACCCAGCGCATAGACGTTCTGGCCAAAGCGGGTGCGGTGCGCGGTGATGATGCCAACCAGGAAGGTAAGAACCATCAGACCACCAATCAAACGGAACCGTGCGCCGTCGATCTTCCAATAGAGACCTTGAAGCATGTCGTAGAAGTCATGCGTGATCGGCACGCTTTCGGTGGACAGAACATAGGCCGCGCCGCGCGCCAGAAACATGCCCGCTAGCGTCACGATAAACGGGGGCATTTCCAGATAGTGGATCGTTGCGCCCATCGCCGCACCAAACCCAGTCGTTAACGCTAAAACCAAGGCAAAGGCCACCAGTGGATGAAGCGAGGTGTCCCGCAGGATCACAGCCAGGAACACGCCGGTGAAGGCAATCACCGATCCGATCGACAGGTCGATCCCGCCGGACAGAATAACAAAGGTCATACCAACAGCCGCAATGCCCAGAAATGCGTTGTCCGTCAGCAGGTTCGCCACAACCCTCAATGATAGCATTGCGGGGTAGGCCGAGGCACAAAGCGCATAGGCCACAATAAACGTCGCCAGCGTGATCAGAAGCGGCAGATGCGTGGAGCGGATCATTGGGCAGCCTCCTTTTCGGGACGTTGTCGGACAAGTGGATCAGGCTGTGGCTGTGGGCCAGAAGCGCGGAGCATGTAGATGTAATTTCCGATCCTCGGGCTCTGGATCACAAGGATGCCAAGGATCAGAAGCGCCTTGATCACAAGGTTGAATTCCGGCGGTAGGCCCGACAGCAGGATGACCGAATTGATGGACTGGATGATCAGCGCACCTAGCAAAGAGGCGACAATAGAAAACCGGCCCCCAAGCAACGAATTGCCACCGATCACGACCGCCAGGATCGCGTCCAATTCCAGCCATAGACCTGCATTGTTAGCGTCCGCGCCCTTGATATCGGCAGCGACGATAACACCAGCAAGCGCAGCGCAAAGGCCGGATACGAGATAAACGCAAACCAGCAGCACGCGGCTGTTGATCCCCGCAAGACGAGAGGACCGTTCGTTGATCCCGATGGCCTCGATCAGCATTCCCAACGCCGTCCGCCGGACGCCGAACGTCACAAGGGCCCCAAGCGCCAGCCAGATCAGGATCGGGGTAGGGGCGCCAGCAATGGTGCCCGCGCCCAAGTTGATCAGGCCCGCGTTGTCGAATGTCAGGATTTTGCCTTCGGTCACAAGCTGCGCGATCCCGCGTCCGGCCACCATCAGCACAAGCGTTGCCACGATAGGCTGGATGCGCAGCACCGCCACCAGAAACCCGTTCCACAATCCGCACAGGCCGCCAGCCAGCAGCGCTGCCAACAGGGCCGTTCCCCAACTGTGTCCATCAACCACAGTCGCTGCCGCCACCGCGCCCGCAATGGCCATGACCGCACCGACCGAAAGGTCGATCCCCTTGGTTGCAATCACAAGCGTCATGCCGATGCACAACAAGGCGACCGGAGCGCCGCGGTTCAGAACATCGATCAGATTTCCAAACAGCCGCCCGTTTCGGAAATCGATATGGAAAAACTCGGGAAACACCGCGACGTTCAGCGCCAATGCCACTGCAAGGATTACAAGCTGGGGCATGATGCGTTTGAAAACGGATGGGCGTGGTCCGACGGTGGGCTGGGTCATGCGACCTCCTCCGTGGCGATAGCGTTGATGATATTGTCGGGTGTGATTTCGTCGCCGGCCAGTTCCCGCACCTGTTTCCGGTCGCGCAGAACGATGACGCGGGTGGAATAGGCCACCAGTTCCTCAAGCTCGGACGAGGCCACCAGCAGGGCCATGCCATCGGCGCGCAACTGTTCGATCAATGCGATGATCTCGGCGTGGGCGCCAACGTCGATGCCTCGGGTCGGTTCATCAAGGATAAGAAAGTCAGGGTTTGTGGCCAGCCACCTCGCCAGAAGCGCCTTTTGCTGATTGCCGCCCGACAAAAGCCGGATAGGCATATCGAGCGACGCGAGCCGGATATCCAGCGCCCGGACATAGCTTTCGGCGATTTCCTGAACCTTCGCGCGCGGGATCGGCCGCATCCAGCCTTGCCGCGCCTGAAGCGCGAGGATGATGTTATCGCGCACCGACAAGTCGCCGACGATGCCGTCCACCTTGCGATCTTCGGGACAGAGCGCGAAACGATGCGCCACCGCATCCCGCGGATTGGTCACGCCAATTTCTTGTCCGCGCAGCATGATCTTGCCTTGATCTGCGGGCACCACGCCAAAGATAAGATTGGCTGTTTCCGTTCTGCCGGATCCCAGCAAACCGGCCAGTCCGACAACTTCGCCTTCGCGGATATCAAGCGAGAACGGCGCGATCATTCCGCGTTTTCCAAGGTCCTCGACCTCGACCAGCGTCTTGCCTGCAACACCCACATCGCGGGCTTTGACACGCGCCTCAAGCTGGCGGCCCAACATCATTGTCACGACATCATGCTGCGTGACCTCGGCCAGCACACATTCTCCGATCACGCGCCCGTTGCGCAGGATCGTGGCGCGGTCCGAAATGTCAAAGACCTGATCAAGAAAATGCGTAATAAATACAATGGACAATCCGCGCTTCTTCAGCTTGCGTATCACCCCGAATAGAAGTTGCACTTCGTCATGATCAAGGCTGGCTGTGGGCTCATCAAGGATCAATACTTTGCCAGACATCTCAACCGCGCGCGCAATCGCGATCACCTGTTGGATGGCGACAGAATAGGCGGTCAGCGGTTCGGCGGGATCAATCTCCAGCCCGTAATCCTGCAATACTGCGCGCGCCTCGGCGTTCATGCGTTTGCGAGCAATAAAACCACCGCGCATGGGCTGCCGGCCCAGAAACAGGTTTTCGGCCACGGTCAGGTTGGGCAGCAGGTTGACCTCTTGGTATACCGTGCCGATCCCCAATCTCTGACTGTCCGCGGTCGAGGCGGGTTCGACCTCGGTTCCGTCCAGCATGATCACACCGGCGTCGCGCCGGTAGGCCCCTGTCAGGCATTTGATCAGTGTCGATTTGCCCGCGCCGTTCTCACCCAAAAGCGCATGTACTTCGCCGGGCATTAAGCGCAGTTCGACATCATCCAACGCGATCGTGCCGGGGAAAAATTTCGATATGCCCCGTGCATGCAAAACGGGCCTGTCCGATGTGGAGATATTTGTCATACAGGGGACCTTATCCGCCAAGCTGCGGTCTGCCTATGGCCGTCGAAAAGCTGCCGGACGGAGGAGCGTCGTCCGGCAGAGGGCCGGGCGCTATAAAACGCCCGGAACAAGACGCTCGTATCAGTAGCCGAGGTCTTTTTTCATGTTGAAGATCGCCTCATTGTCATCCGCGCTTGTGAACAGCTTGGACTCTGTCTGGATCCATTTTGCAGGCATCGCGCCACTGGCCAGATAGGCTTCCAGTGCATCAAGCGCGGGGCCAGCCATGTTCGGCGTCAGTTCGATTGTGGCGTTCATCTCGCCTGCGGCAATGGCCTTATGGGCATCAGGAACGGCGTCAATGGCAACGATCTTAATGTCTTCACCGGGCTTCAATCCGGCCTCTTTGATCGCCTGAATGGCGCCGACGGCCATGTCATCGTTATGGGCATAAAGCGCGCAGATATTTTCACCGCCTTCTGCCTTCAGGAAGCTTTCCATCACGACCTTGCCTTGCGCACGGGTGAAATCACCGGTCTGGCTGCGCACGATTTCAAGGTTGCCATGGCCAGCGATACCCTGCTCAAAGCCGTTTTTGCGGTCGATGGCGGGGGATGAGCCCGTGGTGCCCTGCAATTCGACGATACGGCAGTCGGCGCCGTTCATCTCGTTGACCAGCCATTCGCCGGCAACGCGGCCTTCGTGCACCAGATCGGACGTCACCGCGGTCAGGTAAAGCGACTCGTCCGCGTCAATCGTCCGGTCCAGCAGAACCACGGGGATTTCCGCATCTGCGGCTTCTTCCAGTACTTCGTCCCAGCCCGTGGCCACGACCGGAGCCACCAGAATGCCATCCACGCCCTGCGCGATAAAGCTACGGATCGCCTTGATCTGGTTTTCCTGTTTTTGCTGTGCATCGGCAAATTTCAGATCGATGCCACGTTTTTCGGCCTCTTGCTTGGTGACCGTTGTTTCCGCAGCGCGCCATCCGGACTCAGAGCCGATCTGGCTAAAACCGATGGTCATATCCGCGGCAAAAGCAGCCACTGGTGCAATAGCGATGGCCGACGCCAAAAGCGTTGTCTTAAATGTCATAGTTCCCTCCCTTTCAGAGCAGTCTACGGCTCTGTGCGACTCATTAAGTATTATTTTATTAATTTTGTAAATAGATGCGTTGCTCGTTGGTTTGACTTTGTGAAATTCAATTATATATCAATCGCTTATTGGATCTTAGGTGCGGTGGCTTGATATGCTGGAAGGCGGATCGATGCGCTTTTGCGCCATTTCATTAGCCGTTTTATCAACGGGGTCGCGCCTATTCTGGGCGCGATTTCTCACGTTCGGTTCGCGGCCCTTCCGGCACCAAATGAATGAAGACTCTCGGTACATAAAAAGCGATCAGCTCAGGTCTCACGCTCAGACGAAAGATTGACCCCGCAAAGCGCTATGGTCAGGTATTGGACAGCAGGTCTTGTGATTGCTTCGCCGCTCTGTACTGGCTCGGAGTGAAACCGCGATCCTGTTTCAGTGTTTTGGACAGATGTGCCCCGTCACAAAATCCGCAGAGCTGTGCAATTTCAGGGATAGAGGCGTCCGAATTCGTCAGCTTTGACTGCGCGCGATCCAGCCTCAGATCCATATAAACGCGCGATGGGCTTGCAGACAGGTCGGCCTCGAAGTGGCGCAATAACGTGCGGCGGGCGGTTCCCAAACGACCTGCGAGGGCCGAGATCGTCAGCGGCACCTCGATATTCTGCTGCATCAACAGGACGGCCCGTTTTACGAGCGGGTCCTTTGGTTGCCGCGCAAGGCTTTGACCAGGTTGGGGGCGATCCCCACCCAGGGCATTGTCGATCATCATGATGTTCAGGCTTTTGATCGCTGCCGATTGGCCGAGATGCCGCGTCACAAGAAAGGCGGCCAGATGCGATGCGCCATGTCCGCCCGAGCAGGTCAGACGGTCCCGGTCGACTACGAAAATCTGGTCGGACACCGGGCGCTCGGTTTCGAAGCGGTCAAGGAAATCCTGATGGTGAAACCAACTGACACAACAGCGATAGCCGGCCAAAAGCCCAGCCTCTTGCAGGTGAAACACCCCCGTGCACAGACCCACGAGTGGCGTTCCCGCTGCGGCGCGTGTGCGCAGGAAGGTGATCATGGCGTTCGACAGGCCGGTCTCTTCGCTCATCAAACCGCCGACAACGATCAGGTAGTCATATGTCCCCGCGTCCCGCAGCCGTGTGTCCGGTGATACCCGCACGCCGCAGGATGATCGGACGGGGTTCATCGTGTCGGATAAAACGTCCCAGTCACATAGGATCGGGCGCGAACGGTCGGCTTCGTCTGCGGCAAGCCGGAGCACATCCACGAAATTTGCGAACGCGGATAAGGTAAAGCTTTCGGCAAGCAAAAAGCCGACCTTAAGACGTTTATGATCTGAATGCGCCATGTCCCATATTTACACATGAGTTGTCCCGATACTACCCGCAAGTGACAGCCGACTCGCGTAAATTTGGCGAAATCACCCTCAACAAACCAACTTGCGAGGCCGCCATATGACGCGTTTTAACGCCTTTGCCCTGCTGAAGAATGCCCTGAACGGCCACAAAGGCTGGACCGAGCAGTGGCCCGATAGTCAGCCCAAGAAAGAATACGACGTGATCATCGTCGGGGCGGGCGGCCACGGGTTGGGCGCGGCCTATTATTTGGCCAAACAGCACGGCATCACCAATGTCGCTGTGATCGACAAGGGTTGGCTCGGTGGTGGCAACACCGGTCGGAACACCACGATCATCCGGTCGAACTATCTGTATGACGAAAGCGCGCGGCTTTTCGATCATGCGGTGGATCTGTGGGAAAACCTCAGCCAAGAGCTGAACTACAACGTGATGTATTCGCGGCGCGGCGTCCTGATGCTGGCGCACAATGTGCACGACGTGCAGTCGTTCACGCGTCACATCCACGCCAACCGTCTGAACGGTGTCGATAACCGCTGGCTGACCCCGCAGGAATGCAAAGACTACTGCCCGCCGCTGAATATCTCGGCGAATGCGCGCTATCCCGTCATGGGCGGGGCGCTGCAGGAGCGGGCAGGGACGGCTCGGCACGATGCGGTGGCATGGGGCTATGCCCGTGGCGCGGCTGAACGTGGTGTGGACATCATCCAGAACTGCGCCGTCACAGCCATTCGCCGGAACGCAGATGGCTCTGTCGCGGGTGTCGAAACCGCCAAGGGTTTCATTAAGGCCAAGAAGGTCGCTGTTTCGGCGGCGGGTCACACCTCGACTGTTATGCAAACCGCCGATGTGCGCCTTCCATTGGAAAGCTATCCGCTGCAGGCGCTGGTGTCGGAACCGGTGAAGCCGATTTTCCCCTGCGTGGTGATGTCGAACGCGGTGCATGCCTATATCAGTCAATCCGACAAGGGCGAACTGGTGATCGGTTCGGGCACGGACCAGTACACATCCTACAGTCAGCGCGGTGGCCTGCCGCTGATCGAACATACAGTCGCCGCGATCACCGAGGTCTTCCCGATCTTCAACCGGATGCGGATGTTGCGAAAATGGGGCGGCATTGTTGATGTGACACCGGACCGCTCTGCGATCATTTCGAAGACGCCGGTTCAGGGCCTTTACGTCAACTGCGGTTGGGGTACGGGCGGGTTCAAAGCAACTCCGGGCGCCGCGCATACCTTTGCCCATACCGTGGCCAAGGACGAGCCGCACCCGATCAACGCCCCCTTTACCATGGAACGGTTCCGCACCGGCCGCCTGATCGACGAGGCCGCCGCTGCGGCTGTGGCTCACTGAGGATATCGAGATGCTTCTGATCCATTGCCCCTATTGCGAAGAGACGCTGCCCGAGGCCGAGTTCACCTATGCTGGCCAGGCACATGTCATCCGCCCCGAAGATCCCTCTGGCCAGAGTGACGATCAGTGGCAGGAATTCCTGTTCATCCGCGCCAACCCCAAGGGGCCGCACTATGAGCGCTGGCGGCATTTCCACGGTTGCGGACGGTTCTTCAACGCCGTGCGCGACACCGTTTCGGACAAGTTCCTGACCACCTACAAGGCGGGTGCCCCGCGCCCCGACCTCTCCAGCCTGACGGAGGGCCTGAAATGAGCCAGTTTCGCGTAGCGGGCAAGGGCCGCGTCGACACCGGTCGGCCCGTCACCTTTACCTTTGACGGCACGTCCTACAAGGGCGCGCAGGGCGACACCGTCGCCTCGGCGCTCTTGGCCAATGGCGTGCACCTGATGGGTCGGTCGTTCAAGTACCACCGCCCGCGCGGCGCCGTGGCGGCAGGCTCGGAAGAGCCCAACGCCCTGATCGGCACCCGCCGTGGCAAGGGCAGGTTCGAGCCGAACACCCGCGCGACCGTGCAGGAAATCTGGCAGGGGCTGGAGACGACCTCGCAGAACAAGTATCCAAGCCTGAAATGGGACATCGGCGCGGTCAATGACGCCGCCTACATGCTGTTCTCTGCGGGCTTCTACTACAAGACCTTCATGTGGCCCAAGAATTTCTGGCACAAGGTCTACGAGCCCTTCATCCGCGCCGCTGCAGGCCTGGGCGTCTCCCCGACCGAGGAAGACCCGGACAGCTACGCCTCGCGCTACCTGCATTGCGACGTGCTGATCGTCGGCGCCGGTCCTTCGGGGCTTGCCGCCGCCCGTGCGGCGGCCGTGGACGGGCTGAAGGTTGTCCTGGTCGATGAAAACCCGGAGGCAGGCGGCACGCTGCTGTCCGAGCCCCAGACGCAGATCGACGGCAAACCGGCCTGGGACTGGCTGGCGACCGAGATCGAGGCGCTGAAGGGGCTTGGCGTCCGGGTCATGACCCGCACCACGGCCATCGGCTATTACCACCAGAACATGATAGGCATGGTCGAAAAGCTGACCGACCACTTGCCCGACCTGCCCGCGGACACGCCGCGCGAACGCATGTGGCGGGTGCGGGCC
>CATNDK010000127.1 GCA_950096585.1 Thalassococcus halodurans
GGCTGGGCCAGCCACCACTGCGGGAAGGTGTTGGTGGAATAACGCTGGTGATAGATCGCGAAGGCGGACTCAAAGCGTTCATCCTGAAGGTCGGGATAGAACTCGGCCACGTCCTGCGCGAGCATCATGCCTTTGTAGATGATCGAACGGCAGGACAGCGATGCGATATACAGCTGGCCAACGCCCGCCGCAGCCGCCGCTTTTTCGATGCGACGACGGATGACGTAGAGTTCACGCTCGAATGTTTCTTCGTCCACACCTTTCGCGTTCGAGATCAGGATCTGCTCGATCTCGGGGCGTGTCGCGTTCGCCTTGTCACCGAGGCAGTCGACGTTCACCGGAACGTGGCGCCAGCCGTAGATGTAGTAACCCATGCGCAGAACTTCGGTTTCCACGATGGTCCGGCAGGTTTCCTGCGCGCCAAAATCTGTGCGGGGCAGGAAGACCTGACCAACCGCCATCAGCTGGTTCATGCGCGGTGTGTGACCTGTGCGTTCGATCTGGTCGTAGAAGAACGACACGGGGATCTGAACGTGGATACCTGCGCCGTCACCGGTTTTGCCGTCAGCATCAACAGCACCGCGGTGCCAGATCGCTTTCAGCGCGGTGATACCCGCTTCGACAACCTTGCGCGACGGTTTGCCGTCTACAGAGACAACAAGACCAACGCCGCAGGACGAATGTTCTTCTTCTTCGCTATAAAGACCGTTCTCGGCCATCCATTTGCGCTTTGCCTCTTCGGCGCGCACCCAGTCAGCATCATATTTGGTCATGGCTTCGTCCTCCATGTGGACCGTCGGAAGTGACGGCCGAATTTCAATTCGTAGCTTTAGCTGGCCGCTTTGGTCTTAGACGCAGTGGCCTTTTTCGGTGTCGTGGTCGTGGCCTTCTTGGCCGCGCCCGTTGATGTCTTTGTCGCCGTTTTGACTTTGATCGTCGTGGCCTTTGGCGCTGCCGGTGTTTCAACCACCCTCGGGGACGGGCCCAGTATCGGGTGGTTTTCGGTCGTTCGGCGATAGGCGCCCATCGGTTCCAACAACTGGCGCACGCGGCGGGTCCGGTTGTTCAGACACAGCGAGACGACCTGATCCAAGAGACCCTCACGCTTAAGCCGCTGGGGCACAGCATGGGTCGTGTCGGGCAGGATCGTGTGAACCAGTCCTGCCTGGATCGGGAAACGATCGCGCTGGTATTTGTCGCGGTTATGGTTGCCGTGGATCACGTGGTACGAGGTTTCGTTGACCCAGTGATCATCGACAGACCGGATGCGAAAATCCGAAATCGGATCAACCCAGTTGCGCCAGCGGTGTTCATTGCCCGCGATATCCGGATGCACCGAATGCTGCGGGGCCAGAGACACAACAGTGTCGACCTCCATAAAGTCCGCCAGCACAATCGCTGCAAACCCGCCCATGGAATGGCCCAGCGTGCAGATCGAGGTGATGCCGCAGCTGTCCACAATCTTGGCGGTGTCTTCCAGAATGCGTTCGATAATGCCCGCACCGTTCAACCAAGTCCGGTTCGGATCGACCACAAACAGCACGTGGTTCTGGCCGTTTTCGGTTGCAGAGCGCGCAAACTCGTAGGGCGGGATATCTTCACTATCCTTACCCACACCCGACAGGCAGATCACAAGGCGCGAATTGCTGCCTTTGTGCTGATAGGTCAGCAGATCAGGGTCGGTGCGCAGGGGCGTGATTTCGAAACGGTCTGCCATGATCACGCCTCACCCAGTGCAGGGAATTTGGCGACGCAATCGGCGCGCGTCAGAACCTTGCGGTCATTTGCGGCGTAGGCATAGCTGTCAGGCTTGTGATCGATATAGATCTCGGTCCGCATTTCGAAACCGTTCGGATCGTCGAACAGACCCAACGGGATCGCGTAGGTGCCACCCCATTCAGAGCTATCATCAGACATCGAAAACCACAGGCCCGAACCGCATTCCGAACACCATGCGCGTTCGGCCCACTCCGAGCTTTGGCGCTTGGCAATCTTGTCCTGACCGGTCCAGTCGATCTGGTCTTTGGCAACATCGACTTCGATCAGCGACGAGCCAGTCCAACGGCGGCACATCTCGCAATGGCAAACGTCAACAGTGGACGGCACGGCCCGCGCGCTGAATCGCACGGCTCCGCATAGGCATCCTCCTGTCCGTTCCATTGACATGGGTGTTCCTTCGTTGGCTGGCGCTGCGGCGGATTACTCCGCCGCGATTGCCGCTGACTTTTCGATATCTGCCAGAACCGCCGCAGCACAGTCGCGACCGTCACGGATGGCCCAAACCACCAGCGATGCACCGCGTACGATGTCGCCTACGGCATAGACGCCCTCAAGGCTGGTACGACCGGATGTGAATTCGGCCTTCACAGTGCCCCAACGGGTGACTTCCAGCTCGGGCTGACCCCAAAGCGTTTGCAGTTCTTCAGGTTCAAAACCCAGCGCCTTGATCACCAGATCGGCCGGCTCGTCATATTCCGCACCTTCAATCGGCTCGGGGCTTTGACGGCCTGTCGCATCGGGCTGACCCAGACGCATGCGCTGAACGATCACGGATTCAACCGTGTCACCCTTGAAGCCCTTCGGCGCTGTAAGCCATTCGAACTGTACGCCTTCCTCTTCCGCGTTCTCTACTTCGCGGACCGAACCCGGCATGTTCGCACGGTCACGGCGGTACAGACATTTGACGCTTGTCGCACCCTGACGGATCGAGGTCCGCACACAGTCCATCGCGGTGTCACCACCGCCGATGACAACAACGCGCTTGCCCTTTGCGTTCAGCTCACCGCTTTCGAATTCGGCAACGGTGTCGCCAAAGTTCATCGCGCGGTTGGACGCTGTCAGGAAGTCGATTGCCTTGACGATGCCCTTGGCACCGGCGCCCGGCCCACCAAGATCGCGGCTTTTGTAAACGCCTGTCGCGATGATGACCGCGTTGTGCGCCTTGCGGATGTCGTCAAACGACATGTCTTCACCGATGTTCACGCCCAGCTTGAAGGTAACGCCACCTTTTTCCAGCTGCTCGATGCGGCGCATGACCACGTCTTTTTCCAGCTTGAAGCCGGGGATGCCGTAGGTCAGCAGGCCGCCCGCACGGTCGTAACGGTCATAGACAGTCACCTGCAGGCCCGCACGACGCAGCACGTCAGCGGCTGCCAGACCACCGGGGCCCGCACCGATGATGCCAACGCTTTCTTCACGCTCGGAAACAGGCGCGATGGCTTCAACCCAGCCCTCTTCCCACGCTGTGTCAGTGATGTATTTCTCGACCGAGCCGATGGTCACAGTGCCATGGCCGGATTGTTCGATGACGCAGTTGCCTTCACACAGACGGTCCTGCGGGCAGATACGACCACAGATTTCCGGGAATGTGTTGGTGGCTTGCGACACCTGATACGCTTCTTGCAGACGACCTTCGGCGGTCAGACGCAGCCAGTCGGGGATGTTGTTGTGCAGCGGGCAATGCGCCTGACAGTAAGGCACGCCACACTGGCTGCAACGCGACGATTGCTCTTTCGCTTTCGCGTCAGCAAACTCTGCATAGATTTCATTGAAATCCTCTTTGCGCTGTGCGGCACCGCGCTTTTCGGGCATATCCCGATCGATCTTTACGAATTTCAACATCGGCTGGTTTGCCATCAGGCCAACTCCCTGAATTGCGGACTAGACGCTCCCTATACTCAAGGGCGCTCTGAAAGAAAAGTCAGTACGACTTACCTAAATAAAGATTTTCCCGCAAGATGTATTTGAATTTCTATTGCAGTGCAGCAAATTTAGGTCACAAATCGGACCTATATTAGCACTTTGCTAAAAAACAAAAGGTTTTATACAGCCGAACATGCCTATCGGAGCCTTTTGATGACCTATGCCCATTTGCTGATTCTCGCGTTGATTCAAGGCATAACCGAGTTTTTGCCGATCTCGTCGTCGGGCCATCTGATCCTGCTGCCGGGCCTGACCGGAATGGAAGATCAGGGCCTTGCGCTGGACGTCGCGGTCCATGTGGGCACACTTTTTGCGGTCATTTTGTACTTCTGGGGCGATGTAAAGCAGGCCCTGATCGGCACACCGCGCATGCTGATGGGCAAGCTCGATACAGACGGAGCGTTCCTCGCACTCTGCCTTTTGATCGCAACGATTCCCGTGATCATCGTAGGGCTGGCCCTGAAACTGTCCGGCCTGGACGAAGCGATGCGGTCGATCACCGTAATCGGCTGGACAATGCTGGTTTTCGGCCTTGTCCTTTATTGGGCAGACCGCACCGGCGCCGAAACCCGCGAAGCACAGGACTGGACCCTGCGCCACGCCCTGACCATGGGCCTCTGGCAGTGCCTCGCCCTGATCCCCGGCACATCGCGCTCCGGCATCACCATCACCGCGGCCCGTCAGTTGAGCTACGAACGCAGCGACGCGGCGCGTCTGGCCATGCTGATGTCGATCCCCACGATTGCGGCCTCGGGCGTCCTGTTAGGCGCAGATGTCGTTGGTCAGGCCGACATGGCACTTCTGCGCGACGCAGGTATTGCCGCACTTATGGCCTTTGCCGCAGCACTGGCCGCACTGACCCTGATGATGCGTCTGCTGCGCTCGGTCAGCTTCACGCCCTACGTCATCTACCGCGTTATCCTTGGCGCAATCCTGATCTGGATCGGCTATTCCTGATCATCATGCGCCACACGTGAATCCTTTGGCGCATCATCGCGATCAAACATGCCGTAGTCCCGCAGGACTTGGCACACCTTCAGACGGTAATCGGCAAACACCCCACCCCGCCCCTTGGCCTGTGCCCCACGATGCGCGGTCAATTGACGCCAACGGTCCACAGCGGCCTCGTCTTCAAAGAACGAAATCGACAACAGCTTGCCCGGGTTGGTCAGACTCTCGAACCGCTCGACGGAAATAAAGCCCTCAACCTCATGCACCAACGGCCGCATCGCAGCCGCGATATCCAGATACTCATCCCGCTTGCCGTCCGCTGGCTGAACTTCGAAAATAATGGCGATCATGGTCATGTCCTCCCTGCCCCGGCGGCAGTTAGCCAGAAATCCACAGAGCAAACCAGCCGCTTTCATCTGTCCCGAAATACTCCGGGGGCGCGGGGGCAGCGCCCCCGCTCCGGTCGCTTTGGCAAAGCCAAAGCGAAACCGATCCTCAGAACTGGACATGCGGGTCGCGGCAAGTCAGGCTATCTCAAAATCACTTCTGTTGAATTTTATATGCCTGATTTCCCGACCCTCCTGACCTTCATCACTGCCAGCGTGATCTTGTTGGTCGTGCCCGGCCCGACAATCGCCCTGATCATCTCGAAATCCATGTCGCATGGAAAGCGCATTGCTGTGCCGATGGTTCTCGGGATCGCAGCGGGCGGCGCCGTTGCGGCGACATTGGCGCTTGCCGGGGTGTCGGCCATCCTGATGGGATCGGCTGCGGCGTTCAACGCGCTCAAACTGGTCGGCGCGCTTTATCTTTTCTACCTTGGCTTCAAACTGCTGACCGCGAAACCGCAGGATTTCGACATCTCCATCACACCGGACGAGACGCCGTTCACAACCTTCCGTGACGGGTTTCTGGTCATGGTTTTCAATCCCAAAGGCATCCTGTTTTTCGCAGCCTTCGTTCCGCAGTTCATAACACCCGAACTGGCCTACACGACCCAAGCCACCGTGTTTGTCATGCTGTTCGTCCTGACTGGCATGGTGGTCGACTCCTGCTATGCGCTTCTGGCCGACAGGTTGGGCCGTGTGATCCGGTCACCTCGGGTACAGACAGGAGTGAACCGGACGGCGGGTGTGACGATCATTGGTGCAGGGGTCGCGACGCTGTTTTCACGTCAACCCTGACATCCCAGAGCCATGCCCCTGATCCGGCGTCAATATCGGGCGCAGCAAAGCCACGGGATGACGGCGCAGGGTCAGGCGCAGGGCGACGTAATCCTCAACCACCTGTTCGCCTTCCGTCATCTCGGGCAGATGGGCGGCAGGCTCGACAATGCCGTCACCTTCCAGATCACCGGCGAACAGCGGCAGGGGTTTGTCCGCGTCGAGCGCCTTGGCCTCCCACAACGCCTCGCGCCGGTTCAGGCCGATATCGGCGAACACATCCGCTTCGGCCAGACGCACCAGCACCTTGGGTGGCAGGCCCGCACGGCGCCAGACATCCCGCAGCGCCTGATAGCCGTTGCCCCGCGCCGCCGTCAGCCATGCGGCGTCTTCTTCGCGCAACCCCTTGATCTGCCGGAACCCCAACCGCAGCGCCAGACCGCCCCTTCCGTCAGGCTCCATCACATTGTCCCAGAAACTGGCGTTGATCGACACAGGCAGCACCGTCACGCCATGTTCCCGCGCATCCCGCACGATCTGGGCGGGGGCGTAGAACCCCATGGGCTGGGCATTCAGAAGCGCGCAGGCAAAGATGCCGGGGTGATGGCATTTGATCCACGCACTGGCATAAACCAGAAGCGCGAAACTGGCCGCGTGGCTTTCGGGAAAGCCGTAGGACCCGAACCCTTCGATCTGGGAAAAGCAGCGTTCGGCAAAGTCCTGATCATAGCCGTTCTTGCGCATGCCGCGCAGGAACCGGTCGCGGAATTCACTGACCGATCCGTGTTTTTTGAACGTAGCCAGCGACCGGCGCAGGCGGTCGGCCTCGGACGGGGTAAAGCCCGCGCCGATGATGGCGATCTGCATGGCCTGTTCCTGAAACAGCGGCACGCCCAGCGTTTTGCCCAGCACCTGCCCCAACGCATCTGACGGGAACGACACCTCTTCCTCGCCATTGCGGCGGCGGATGTAGGGGTGGACCATGTCGCCCTGAATGGGACCGGGCCGGATAATCGCGACCTCGATCACCAGATCATAGAAACAGCGCGGGCGCATGCGCGGCAGAAAGTTCATCTGCGCGCGGCTTTCCACCTGAAACACCCCGATGCTGTCAGCCTTGCAAAGCATGTCGTAGACCGCCGGATCCTCGGGCGGCAGCGTGGCAAGCGTGTGGGTGTCGCCATGGTGCTGACGCAGCAGGTCAAAGGCCTTGCGGATACAGGTCAGCATCCCCAGCGACAGCACATCGACCTTGAGGATGCCAAGGCTGTCGATATCGTCTTTGTCCCAACAGATAACCGTTCGATCCTCCATCGCGGCGTTTTCGATGGGCACAAGTTCATCAAGCCTGCCTTCGGTCACGATGAACCCGCCCACGTGTTGCGACAGGTGGCGAGGAAAGCCGATGATCTGATAGATCAGATCCATCGTCTGGATCAGCCGCCGGTCGGTCGGGTCCAGCCCGATTTCACGCATCCGCTGGGGTTCCAGCCCCTTGGTCGAGAAAAACCCCCAAAGCTGGGAACTGAGTGCGCCGATGGTGTCCTGGCTCAGGCCCATGGCGGCCCCGACCTCGCGGATGGCGCGTTTGCCGCGGTAGTGGATGACGGTTGCGCAAAGACCGGCGCGGTGGCGGCCGTAGCGGTCATAGATGTGCTGGATCACCTCTTCTCGGCGTTCATGTTCGAAATCCACATCAATATCGGGCGGCTCGTCGCGGGCCTCGGACACGAAGCGTTCGAACACCATGGTGCCGATTTCGGGGCTGACGCTGGTGACGCCAAGGCAATAGCAGACCACAGAATTGGCCGCTGACCCGCGGCCCTGACAGAGGATGCCGCGATCGCGGGCGAAGGCCACGATGTCCCGCACGGTCAGGAAATAAGGTTCGTATTTCAGCTTGGCGATCAGGGTCAGTTCGTGTTCCAGCATGGCGCGGACCCGTTCCGGCGCGCCGTAGGGATAGCGCCACTTCAGCCCCGCACGGGCGAGGCGCGCCAGCCTGTCGCTGGCGCTTTCGCCTTGGGCCACCTCGGAGGGGTATTCGTAGCGCAGGCTGCCCAGATCGAACTGGCATTGATCGGCCAGCGCTTGGGTGCGGGCGATGGCATCGGCGTGGGGTCCAAGGATGCGGCGTATTTCGCCTTCGCTGCGCAGGCGTTGTTCGCCATTGGCCAGCGCGTTGCGCCCCAGTTGATCGACGCGGCACCCCAGACGCACAGCGGTCAGCACATCCGCCAACCTGCGCCGCGCGCCGTGGTGCATCAACGGGCGGGCGGTGACGATGGTGGGGATATTCAGGTGTTTGGCGAGTTCTGTGTGGGCGGTCAGACGTTGGGCATCCTGCCCGTCATAGACAGGACCAAGCGCAAGGTGGATTTGTCCGGCAAAGCGGCGCGACAGCCGTTCCGCCTGTGTCAGCCATCCCCCCGCGCCGCGCGGTGACGTGGTCGCTTGTGGTGACGGATGTAGGATCAGTTGCAGCCCCCCCGCCATGTTCGTCAGG
>CATNDK010000128.1 GCA_950096585.1 Thalassococcus halodurans
CCCCGCCACTGGCCTGATGATCTGAGCGATGATTTCACCGAAACAGAGCTTGAGGACCTGTTCCAGTCGTTGCGCGCGGCCTATCTGCACCGTTACGGGCAGGTTTATAGCGCGGCACCTTTTGCCCGCGTGATGGCGCGGACGCCGTCCCTGATGATGTGGGACGATCATGACATTTGCGATGGTTGGGGGTCGTTGAAACCCGAAATCGTCGACCATCCCATCGCGCAAACCCTGTTCCGCGCTGCGCGTGAGGCGTTTTTGCTGTTCCAACACGCCGCGACCGACGCGGATGTGCCGCAGCTATTTCTGGATCAGACGGGGCGGTCGTTGGCATGGCGCTATGATCTGCCAGGCGTCAGCATCATCGCGCCTGATCTGCGATCCGAGCGCACGCGCGACCGGATCATGGGCGAAAATGGCTGGGCCGCGATGGAAAAGGCGGCGCTGGATGTGCAGGAACGGGTGATCCTTGTGTCCTCTGTTCCGCTTCTTGGGCCGCGATTGTCGGTGCTGGAGTGGATTTTCAACACTTTCCACATCGTCAAAAAATACCACGATGACCTGCGTGACCAGTGGCAAAGCCGTGCCCATCGGGCGGAATGGCAGCGGATGTTGCAGACGGTCCTGAACCTTGAGGATCAGGGCGCGACGGTGACGGCCGTTTCGGGCGAAATCCATCTGGCGACCCGTGCCGTCATGGACAGCCCCAAGGGCGGTGTTCAGCAGCTGGTGGCCTCGGGCATTTCGCATCCTGCACCACCCAAGCTTTACGCCCTGTCACTGGGGACCTTCGCGCGGCTGGGTGAGGCTCCCTTGGCGGGCCACCCGATCAAGATCGCGCCGTTGCCCGGTCAGCACCACAACTATTCCGCCGAACGGAACTATCTGAATTTCCGCCGGATGGACGGCCTTTGGGAAGCACAGTGGGCGCTGGAGGACAGCGGAAACACCCCGTGGCTTACTCTTTGATCGTCGGTTCAGTCGACCCGTGAAGGGTTGACGTGGATCAAGGCGGGGGTTCACGTTCTGGTGGTACGGTTTTGGTATGGAACCCCTCGCCAACCATATGCATCCTGAAATTCAGGCCTTGGCCCAGCGGTTGACCGCAACGGCACAGACGCCCTGTGAAAAGCTGGAAAGATGCTTTTTCTACGTCCGCGATTCCGTGGCCTTTGCCTTTCCGGCAAACGGTGACTTTGTCAAAGCGTCGGATACGGTGAAGCTCGGGTACGGGCAGTGCAACACCAAGGCGACGTTGCTTCTGGCGCTGTGTCGGGCGGCTGGCCTGACCGCACGCATCCATTTTTCGCTGATTTCCAAAGAAATCCAGAAGGGGTTTTTCACCGGTCTGGCCTATTGGCTGTTGCCACCGAAGCTGTCGCATTCGTGGGTCGAGGTGTATCTTGATGGGCAGTGGCACAAAATCGATACGTTCATCAACGACATCGATCTGTTTATCGCCGCGCGGGACCGTGTGAAGGCGTTGGGGTGGAAAACCGGGTATTCCGTGGCGCTGAAAAACGGCGATGCCAGCGCGTCGCTTAACCTTGATGGCGAAACGTACCAGCAAATGGCGGCTGTCACGGATGACCACGGGGTCTGGGACGATCCGGCTGACTATTACGCAAGCCCGCGCTATGAAAACCGGCCCGATGCGCTGCGACTTTGGGCCTATCGGCGCTTGATCGGCGGGATCAACCGCAGGGTAGAAGACCTGCGCGCGGGTGTTCTGGCCTGAGGGGCGTTACGACCGGAAAATCCGGCTTTGGCCCAACATCTTTTCCAACGCTGAAATACGCTCTGAACTGGAATCGGACCGCAGGCTTTGGATGTCTGCCACCATCGCTTCGATCAGGAAGTTGATGGCAAGGGTCGAGTCCCAGCTTGACGGTGCCTCGACCATCGCGCGGAAGCTGTAGCGTGCGTGTTTTTCGATGGGCGATCCCCATTGATCGGTGAACAGAACAATGGTCGCGCCCTGTTCGACGGCCAGCTCTGCAAGGCGTTCCAGTTCTTTTTCATAGCGGCGGATGTCGAAGATAATCAGCACCGACTGGTCGGTCATATCCAATAGCGACTGGGGCCAGACACTGGGCGATGAATCCAGCGCGGACACGCCCGAGCGGATGATTTGCAGGTGGTTGTAGAAGTAATGCGCGTTTGATCGGGTGATGCGGCCACCCAGCAGGAACAGGGTGCGCGCGGGATCGGATAGCAAGCCCGCGACCTCGTCGAACTCGGCCAGATCAAGGCGGTCGATGGTGCGGTTGATGTTGTGCGCCATGGCGACGGCAAAGCGGCTGACGATGTGATCCTGATGGTCCGCGCGTTCGGCCATTTCCAGCTTGGCCAAAGGTTCGCGCATCCGTGCGGCGACCTCATCGCGGATTGCGTTTTGCAGATCGGGGAAGCCTTCGAAGCCCAGTTTGCGGGCCAGACGGATGATGGTTGGAGTGGACACACCGGCGTCTTCTGCCAGTTTTGTGATGGATTGCAGACCGGCGACCATCGAATCGTCCTGAAGCAGGGCGGTCACCTTTCGCTCGGACGCGGTAAGGTCCGATTGCTTGTCTTTGATCAGGTCTTTGACCAGCCGCTTCCTGTCCATTTTCGTTCCATTCGTTACAAAATTTGGAGCGTTGTAAAAAAAGATACAGAAAATTCCTTGACGCTCCAAGAATTTTTGTAGTGATGTTTACACACACCGAAGGGGATTGAAGACGAATGGACACAGACGACTGGATCGCTGTCGATGTGACAGGACCGATTGGGCAGAGCCCGATTGTGCTGGTCTGTGAACATGCGTCGGCTTTCATTCCCGAAGAATTCGGTGGGCTGGGTTTAACCCGTGACGCAGCAAGTTCCCATGCGGCATGGGACATCGGGGCGCTGGATGTTGCCAAATTCCTGTCATCTGGCCTTGGCGCCCCGCTTGTCGCGGGCCGTGTGTCGCGGTTGGTTTACGACTGTAACCGCCCGCTTGAGTCTGCTGGCGCGATCCCTGCCAAAAGCGAAATCTACGATGTGCCGGGGAATGTGGGCCTGTCGGATGAGGAACGTCAGCGCCGATATGACCTGATCCATCAGCCGTTTCATGCGGCTGTTGCAAACATCCTGTTTGCGCAGGAACAGGCCATGGCGCGTCCGCCCATCCTTGTGACCGTGCACAGCTTTACGCCCGTCTATAACGGCGTTCGGCGGGATCTGGACATCGGCTATCTGTTCGACAGCCGTCCCGCGCTGGCCGAGGCGGCTTTGACGGCCGAGCAGGGGGCAGGACAGTTCAAAGCCGCGCTGAATGAACCCTACGCGCCCAAGGATGGTGTGACCCACACCTTGGTTCTGCATGGCGACAGTCAGGGGCGGGAGAATGTCATGATCGAGGTCCGCAATGACTTGATCGATACATCCAAAACCGCCGCCAGCGTCGCCGCGCATCTGCAAGAGGTGCTGACCCAAGCCGTGGCGCAGATCACCGAAACAGAGGGGCAGGCGGGATGAATTTTCTGCGGTCATACATCCGCATCGTTGACCGGTTTAACCGCACCATCGGGCGGTTCGTCATGTACGGGCTGTTCGTTCTGATGGGCATTCTGCTGTGGTCTTCGATCAGCAAGGCGTTTTTCACCCCGTCGCTCTGGACGCTGGAAATGGCCCAGTTCGTGATGGTGGGCTACTACATCCTTGGCGGGCCTTACGCGATGCAGATGGGCGCAAATGTGCGGATGGATTTGTTCTATGGCGAATTCACCCCGCAGAAAAAGGCGCAGATGGACTGTATCACGGTGCTGTTCCTGATCGCCTACTTGGGCGTCCTGCTTTGGGGCGGGATCGATTCAACCATGTATTCCTTCCAGTACGGTGGCGAACGTAGCCCGACCGCGTGGCGCCCGTATCTATGGCCGATCAAGGTGACGATGGTGTTTGGCATCGTGCTGATGTTGCTTCAAAGCCTGTCTGAACTGGCGAAAGACATCCTGTTCCTGAAAACAGGCGAGGAGATGCGCGATGCCGTATGAATTGATCGCCATCCTCATGTTCTCGACCATGATGTTGATGCTGTTCACAGGTCAGCGCGTCTTTGCGGCGATTGGCTTTGTGGCGGTGATGGCGGCGCTGTTCCTGTGGGGCGACCGGGGTGGCTATGACATCGGGTTTTCCGCGGCGATGAAGCTGATGAAGTGGTATCCGCTGCTGACGCTGCCGATGTTTATCTTCATGGGCTATGTGCTGTCGGAATCCAAAATTGCCGACGATCTGTACAAAATGTTCCACGTCTGGATGGGCGGGCTGCGTGGCGGTCTGGCCATCGGAACGATCGGGCTGATGGTGCTGATCTCCGCGATGAACGGCCTGTC
Source organism: Thalassococcus halodurans (assembly GCA_950096585.1). GTDB lineage: Bacteria > Pseudomonadota > Alphaproteobacteria > Rhodobacterales > Rhodobacteraceae > Thalassococcus > Thalassococcus halodurans_A. The sequence goes on from CATNDK010000128.1 coordinate 4,362, forward strand.
GGTGGCAGGTATGGCGATTGGTGCAACCATCGCGCTGCCCGAACTGCTGAAGCGGAACTATGACAAGCTGATGGTGACGGGGGTTATTCAGGCGGGGTCCAGCCTAGGTATCCTTGTGCCGCCTTCTGTCGTCTTGGTTCTGTATGCGATGATCGCGCGTCAGCCGGTGGGTCAGCTGTGGCTGGCGGGGGCCATTCCGGGGCTGATGATGGCTGCGATGTTCATCATCTACATCGCGATCCGGTGTCGCCTGAACCCTGATCTGGGTCCGGCGCTGCCGCCGGAAGAACGCGATATCGGCATGGACGAAAAATTACGCCTGCTCCGCGCGGGTCTGCTGCCGGTTGGGATTTTCGCGGTTATGATGGTGCCGTTCGTGAACGGCTGGACCAGCCTTGTCGAAAGCTCGGCCATCGGCGCGATTGCGGCTTTTGTTGCGGCGGTTCTGAAGGGGCGGATGACGCGTGTGGTGTTTGAAACATCGGTGCGTCAGACACTGGCCATCACCTGCATGTTCATGTGGATCATCCTTGCGGCGCTGGCCTTTGGGGCGGTGTTTGATGGTCTGGGTGCGGTGCGCGCGATCGAGGACCTGTTTACCGAACGTCTTGGCCTGAACCCTTGGGTCATCCTGATCCTGATGCAGCTGTCGTTCATCGTCATGGGCACGTTTCTGGACGACACGGCGATGCTGGTCATCGTGGCGCCGCTCTATGTGCCTTTGGTCGGTGCGCTTGGCTTTGATCTGGTGTGGTACGGCGTACTTTACACCATCACCTGCCAGATCGCGTATATGACGCCGCCTTTCGGCTATAACCTGTTCCTGATGCGGGCCATGGCCCCGCCGGAAATCACCATCAAAGATATCTACCGCTCTATCGTGCCGTTTGTGGCTGTGATGATTGTCGCGCTCGCGCTTGTGATGATCTTCCCGCAGATCGCGCTTTGGCTGCCGGACCTTGTTTACGGAAAATAATTCATCACCAAGAGGCTGGGAAAACCGGCCCGTCCACCCAACAGTAGGAGAGAAGACATGACTTCAAGACGTAAGTTTCTGGCCGGCGCGGCCACAGCTCCGGCGGCTTTGGCCACACCGGCGCTGGCACAAAGCACCATCAAATGGCGGATGCAGACATACGCGGGGCCCGCACTGGCCGCCCACGTGATCGACCCCGCGATCGAGATGTTCAACAAGATCGCAGGCGACCGCATGCAGATCGAACTGTTCTATGCCGACCAGCTTGTGCCCACGGGCGAGCTGTTCCGCGCGATGCAGCGCGGCACCATCGATGCGGTTCAGTCTGATGATGACTCCATGGCGTCGCCGACAGAAGTCACCGTGTTCGGCGGCTACTTCCCGTTTGCATCGCGCTATTCGCTGGATGTGCCTGTGCTGTTCAACCAGTACGGCCTGAACGAAATCTGGGATGCGGAATACTCCAAGGTTGGCGTCAAACACATCTCGGCCGGTTCCTGGGACCCGTGCCACTTTGCCACCAAAGACCCGATCAATTCGCTGGAAGACCTGAAAGGCAAACGTGTCTTTACCTTCCCGACAGCGGGTCGCTTCCTTGCGCAGTTCGGCGTCGTGCCGGTGACGCTGCCGTGGGAAGACATCGAGGTCGCGGTTCAGACAGGCGAACTGGACGGCATCGCATGGTCCGGCATCACCGAAGACTACACAGTCGGCTGGGCGGATGTGACCAACTACTTCCTGACCAACAACATCTCGGGCGCATGGGCGGGATCGTTCTTTGCCAACATGGACCGCTGGAATGAACTGCCGGAAGACCTGCAGACATTGTTCCGGGTTTGCTGTGACCAGTCGCACTACTATCGTCAGTGGTGGTATTGGGGTGGCGAAGCATCGTTGCGCGTCAATGGCGACAAGATGCAACTGACCTCGATTCCCGATGAAGAATGGGCCACAGTCGAAGAAGCGGCCGTCAAGTTCTGGGACGAGATCGCGGCTGAATCCGAGACAAAGGCCAAAGTCGTCGAGATCTTCAAGAAGTACAACGCCGACATGACAAAGGCCGGTCGTCCGTATCGCTACGGCTGATCCTAACATTTGCGGGACGGGCGGGCCCTGTCGGGCCGTCTGTCCCGCGCATTAATTCCGAGGCTGACATGACATTTGAAGAGCTTAAGACCCAGATCGCCAGCGGTGCCATCGACACTGTTCTGACCTGTATGATCGACATGCAGGGCCGTCTGATGGGCAAACGTTTCCACGCCGAGGCGTTTCTGGACATAGCCGAGGATGAAACCCATTGCTGCAATTACCTGCTGGCGACGGACCTCGTGATGTCGACGCCTGAAGGACACAAATCGACCAGCTGGGAACAGGGCTATGGCGACTATGTCATGAAGCCTGATCTGAGCACGATCCGCCCCACGCCGTGGCTGGACGGCACTGCGATGGTGCTGTGCGATATTATTGATCACCACACCCATAAACCCGTGCCCCATGCGCCCCGTCAGATGCTAAAGAACCAGATCGCGCGGGCAACAGCCTCGGGTCTGACGCCGGTGATGGCGACGGAGCTTGAGTTCTTCCTGTTCCAAGGCACGCATGACCAGATCGGTGCGGAAGGCTTCCGCGAGATGAAGCCGATCTCGCGCTACAACGAAGATTACCACATCTTCCAGACGTCCAAGGAAGAGCACATCATGCGCCCGATCCGGAACCACCTGCGCGCGATGGGTGTGCCGGTGGAAGGGTCCAAAGGCGAGGCCGAAGCCGGTCAGGAAGAGCTGAACATCAAATACGCCGAGGCGCTGGCCTGCGCCGATCACCACACGATTGCCAAGCACGCGGTCAAGGAAATCGCCCATCAAAACGGTGCTGCGGCGACCTTCATGTCCAAGTGGCATCATGATCGCGTCGGTAGCGCCGCCCACGTTCACCAGTCGCTTTGGAAGGATGGATCGAACGCGTTTTATGATGCCGACCGACCCTTGGCGAAGTCCGAACTGATGGATCACTACATGGCGGGTCTGATCGCCTATGCCAGCGATTACACCTATTTCATGGCACCTTACATCAACAGCTACAAACGCTTTGCCAAAGGCACCTTTGCGCCCACGCGCACCGTCTGGTCCGTGGATAACCGCACCGCGGCCTTCCGTCTGTGCGGCGATGGCACCAAAGGTGTGCGCGTCGAATGCCGTATCCCCGGCGCGGATATGAACCCCTATCTGGCGCAGGCGGCAATGCTGGCGGCGGGCCTGAAGGGGATTGAGGAAAAGTTGACCCTGTCGGACGCGCTGAAAGGCGATGCCTATGAAATGGCCGATGCCGGTGAAATCCCGTCGACCCTGCGCGACGCGCGCGAGGCGCTGTTGGCCTCTGACATGCTGAAAGAGGCGTTCGGAGCCGACGTCATCACCCATTACGCCCGCGCTGCCGAGGTCGAGATCGAAGATTACGACCGCATCGTCACCGATTACGAAATCCGCCGGAATTTCGAACGGGCCTGAGTTTTCAAAACACGTCGGTTCCATCGAACCGAAATCACTATGGAGAGGTCGAATGACCGTCACTTGTATCTCGCCGATCGACGGATTGGTTTATGCAGAACGTCCAACACTGACGCTTGAGGCCGCGCGCGATGTGGTCAGCGCGACCCGCGCGGCGCAGCCCGCTTGGGCCGCTCGCCCGCTTCAGGAACGCATCGATCTGGTCATGGCAGGCGTTGCCGCTGTGGGCGCGATGAACGACGAAATCGTGCCGGAGCTGGCCCATATGATGGGTCGTCCCGTGCGCTACGGGGGCGAGTTCGGCGGCTTTAATGAACGCGCGTCTTACATGGCGGACATCGCGTCCGAGGCGCTGGCAGATATTCAGGTCGGCGAAGACGCGACCTTCAAACGCTATATCAAACGCATTCCCCATGGCGTCGT
>CATNDK010000129.1 GCA_950096585.1 Thalassococcus halodurans
CAGTGCGGCTTCGGTCATGGCGATCGCCCCGATCCTGATCATGGGCTGGTTCAGCCAGAAACAACTTGTCCGAGGCTTGACCTTCGGCGCGGTCAAATAAGGAACGTAGACATGGGACAAATCCATCTTAAACAAGTGACCAAGCGCTTTGGCGAGGTCGAGGTCATCTCTCCGCTGGATCTGGAAATCGAAGACGGTGAATTCGTTGTCTTTGTCGGTCCGTCGGGCTGCGGTAAATCCACCCTTCTGCGTTTGATTGCGGGTCTTGAAGACGTCTCTGGCGGTCACATCATGATCGACGGTCGGGACGCAACAGAAGTACCCCCTGCGAAACGTGGTCTGGCCATGGTGTTCCAGTCCTACGCGCTTTACCCACATATGTCGGTGCGCAAGAACATCGCCTTCCCTCTGCGGATGGCGGGGCTGGATCAGGCGGAACAGAACCGTCGTGTCGAGGATGCCGCTAAGGTTCTGAACCTGACGGACTACCTTGATCGTCGTCCGGGCCAGTTGTCCGGTGGTCAGCGTCAGCGTGTGGCCATTGGCCGTGCGATTGTCCGCGAACCGGCGGCCTTCCTGTTCGACGAACCGCTGTCCAACCTTGATGCGGCGCTACGTGTTGGCATGCGTCTGGAAATTTCGGAGCTGCACAAGCGTCTGTCAACGACCATGATCTACGTGACGCACGATCAGGTCGAAGCGATGACCATGGCGGACAAGATCGTTGTTCTTCAGGCTGGTGTGATCGAACAGGTAGGTAGCCCGTTGGAGCTTTATCGCAAGCCGCGCAACACATTCGTTGCGGGCTTTATCGGCAGCCCGACCATGAACCTTCTGGAAGGTGCCGAGGCCGCCAAACACGGCGCGTCCACCATCGGCATCCGTCCTGAACACATCGCGATTTCGACCGAAGCTGGCGATTGGGAAGGCACGGTTGGCGTTTCCGAACATCTGGGCTCTGACACGTTCTTCCACATCAACTGTCCGGCTTTCGAAAAGCCCCTGACAGTGCGTGCAAGCGGCGAGCTGTCGTTGAAGTACGGCGCCAAAGTTATGCTGACGCCGGACCTGCAGCACTTGCACCGCTTTGACGCGCAAGGGCTTCGGATCGAATGAAGCGTTTGGAAGGAAAAACGGCCCTGATCACAGGTGCAGCCCGAGGGATCGGGCGCACCTTTGCCGAAGCCTATCTTCGGGAAGGCGCGCAGGTGATCATTGCCGATATTGACGCGGACCGTGGTGCCGAAACCGCCAAAGAGCTGGGTGAAAAGGCCGCGTTCGTTCGCTTGGACGTGACCGATCAAGACAGCATCGATCAGGCGATCGCGGCAGCGGCAGACACATTCGGCCAGATCGATATCCTGATCAACAATGCCGCGATCTTTACCGCCGCCCCCATCGTTGAAATCGACCGCGCGGATTACGACCGCGTGTTCGCGATCAACGTGTCGGGCACGCTGTTCATGATGCAGGCCGTTGCGCGCCACATGATCGACCGTGGCATCAAGGGCAACATCATCAATATGGCCAGTCAGGCCGGTCGCCGCGGCGAAGCGCTGGTGGGCGTCTACTGTGCGTCCAAGGCGGCGGTCATCAGCCTGACTCAGTCGGCAGGTCTGAACCTGATCAAGAAAGGCATCAACGTGAACGCCATCGCACCCGGTGTGGTCGATGGCGAACACTGGGACGGGGTCGATGCCTTCTTTGCGAAATACGAAAACAAACTTCTGGGCCAGAAGAAGAAAGAAGTCGGTGATGCCGTGCCTTACGGGCGCATGGGCACCGCAGAAGACCTGACCGGAATGGCGGTTTTTCTGGCCACCGAAGAAGCAGATTACGTCGTCGCACAGACCTTTGGGGTCGATGGCGGCAATTGGATGAGTTGATGGATGGTGGAATGCAGGAGCCCTCTATGGTGAAACTCAATAGTCAAACCCTGTCTGATCTGCCTGCGAACATCGCGGTTCCGACCTACGACAGAAGCGCGCTGACGGCGGGCATCGTTCACATCGGTTTGGGCAATTTCCAGCGCGCCCATCAGGCGTGGTATCTGCACCGGTTGATGCAAAACGGGCAGGCGCTGGATTGGGCCATCGTGGGCGCAGGCGTGCGTCCCAACGATGAAACCCGTCGTCTGGAATTGCTGGAACAGGACTATCTGAACACGCTGATCGAACTGGACCCGTCGGGCATTTCCGCCGAGGTGACAGGCGCCATGATCGATTTCGTTCCGGTGACTGCCGATAACGCGCCTTTGATCGTGCGCATGGCGCAGTCCGATATCCGGATCGTCGCCATGACTGTGACCGAAGGCGGCTACTATATCGATCCGGTGACCAAGGCGTTCGACGCAAACCACCCCGATATCCAGCATGATGCGGCAAATCCCACCAAGCCCAAAACACCTTTTGGCGCGATGGCTGCGGCGTTGAAAATCCGGCGTGATGCCGGCGTTGGCCCCTTCACCGGCCTTTGCTGTGACAATCTGCAAGGCAACGGCGCTATCCTGCGCCAGACTGTCGTGTCCTTGGCCCGTCTGTCCGATCCGGATCTGGCCGACTGGATTGATGCGAACTGTAGTTTCCCCAACTCGATGGTGGATTGCATTGTACCCGCCACCGGCCCGACCGAGATCGCTTTGGCACACGAACTGGGTATCGAAGACCTCGCACCGGTGACGCACGAAAACTTCCGCCAGTGGATCATCGAAGATGACTTCTGTGCCGGTCGCCCCGATTGGGATAAGGCGGGTGCTGTCTTTACCGACGACGTTCATGCCTACGAAATGATGAAGATCCGCATTCTGAACGGCGGTCACCAGATCATCGTGGGCGCGGCCGAGGTGCTCGGGATCGAGACGATTTCCGGCTGTATGTCGAACAGCGATATCGCAGCGTTCTTCAATAAGGTCGCGCTGAACGAAATCGTTCCGCACGTGCACCCTGTACCGGGCCGCACGCCCGAGTCTTACGTCGATCTGATCGCAAGCCGTTTTGCCAATCCGCGCATCGTTGACACCACGCGCCGTGTTGCGTTTGATGGATCCTCGCGCCATCCGGGGTTTGTGATCCCGTCCATCCGCGATGGTCTGGCTGCTGGCACCCCGATTGAAGGGCTTGCGTTGACCGAGGCCGCTTGGGCCCGGATGTGCGAAGGCACGCGCGAAGACGGCAGCACGATCCAGCCGAACGATCCCTTCTGGGCCGATCTGCAAGTGGCCGCAAAAGCCGCCAAGGATGATCCGGCGGAATGGATCGCGCAGGATCAGTTCTACGGTGATCTGGCGAACGAGCCGCGCTTTGCCGAAGCATTCGACAAATGGCTGCGCCTGATCTGGGCCGAGGGGATGACTGCCGCTTTGAAAACCTATCTGGCGGCTTGACCCCGGCCAAAATCGTGTAAGTTAACGTCGCATGTGACAGGCCTTGGGGCAGGCCATGGGGCTGCCCCTTTTGACGAACGGGACAACGATGACTTCGATCTCTGTTGAACAACTGGCCAAGGAAATCACCGACCGCGCCACTGGCGAAGGGCGGTTTGTTGTGGCGGTTGCGGGGCCTCCGGGTGCCGGAAAATCCACCTTGTCCGAGGCACTTGTTGACCAGTTGGGCGATATCGCTGCGGTGTTGCCCATGGACGGGTTTCACATGGACAACGCCGACCTGATCGAACTGGGCCTGCTACCGCGCAAAGGTGCGCCTGAAACCTTTCATGCCGAGGCGTTCGGCAAACTGCTGTCTGACGTGCGCACGCGGGACACGGTGGATTACCCGACCTTTGACCGCTCAATGGATCGCACTGTTCCGAACGGTGGACGGATTGAACCGTCGACGCGGATCATCGTGGCGGAAGGAAACTACCTTTTGCTGAAGGACAAGCCGTGGGATCAACTGGCGTCGTTGTTCGACATGACCGTTCTTTTGGACGTTTCGCGCGACGTGCTGGAAGCGCGGCTGATCCAGCGCTGGCTGGACCACGGCATGAGCGAAGCCGACGCCATCGCCCGTGCGCGCGGCAATGACATGGTGAATGTCGATACGGTCATCAACCGGTCAGGCACCCCCGATTTTCGCGTGGGCGAGGCGGGGTAAATCTCACTTCATCCCCCAATAACGGACATGATCCCTGCCTTTGTCGGAAACAGAACGTTCTGTTTTTCCGTGTAAATATCCATCAAGAATTGCAAACTTTATAGCACCCTCACCCCAGGGGAGAGGTGCCCTTTTGGCCATCGTAAGATACAGCTTTACCTGAATTTCGCGCGGCTGGGCCTGTCTTACGCTTCCTGCCGTTTCCACCAGAAACGCAGATGAACGATTGATATCCCTACCACCACACCGCGGCCGCCGAACTCTTGGTCTGGCGCGCAATTTGCATGCGACCCCCTTCGTGTTCGGCTTATGGCAGAGCGATTTTGAAAGGTGAAAAAGGTGGTTGGTGAATCAAAAGTTGTCTGGATTTTCCAGTTACTTCCAGATTCTTGCAGGCTCGGCTCGCCTTTAAGATTCTAAACGTATCCACCACCCAGCCGTTGGTTGAGGTGCTCTTTGTCTGGGAAGCGGGGGCACAACGATAATAACGCGATTTTGCGGAAACGCTGAGGCGCGATCCCCGAAACCTTGTCCTGCGTTCCGGCGCCGGGCCGCCGAGTGGTGATATGGCGACAACGTTTGCAGTCCTATACCTTGGAACCGTCGCGTCGATTGACCCGGTTGAAGGTAACAACCTTGCTGAAGATGCCGGCCTTCTGGTCGGCAGCACCTTTGGCACGACTGCTGACCCATTATATAACGAAAATTATACTCTCTCCCAGATTTCAGCCGTCGCGGCCTACGAGACGAACAACGACCTAGCCAATCATCAGGTGTCGATTGGCGGCACGACCTACACGCTTGATAGTCTTGCAGTTTATACGGCGACTGTAACCTACGTTGATGGGACTACGGCCACGGCCGAGGTCAAGCTGGTCCAGACGACAACGGGCGAACTGTACCTTGTCCCGCACATGGTCGGGGCCGAAGACAAGCAGTGGGTGCTTGAACAGCAACCGCTTGAATCCATTACGCTGACTGCCTTGATTGCGGCAGATGGCAACATCGCTGCCGACCGTATCGATGCAAAATATATCGACGGTACGGTCGATGGTACGACAGGTGACGATGTCATCAAGGCCGGCTATAGCGATGCGAATGGCGATCAGGTTGATGCGGGTGCAAATTCTATCGTCGGGAATGACGGGGCCGATTACATCGAAGCCGCAGGCGGTGACGATACGGTCTCTGGCGGTATCGGGAACGATACGATCTATGGCGATATGGCCGATGGGTCGGTTTACGGCGAACTGAACCCGACGAACACCGACAACGTTCAGGATGCGGTCGGGACCGAAACCTGGAACACCCGCGCGGTCGAGCTGGTCACACTGGCCAACGGCGATCTGATCCTGATCACCTCTGAGCGAACGACGCTCACCGATGGGATCGCAACTTATCAGGTCGACAACGATCCGACGTCGGCGACTTACGGTCAAGTCATTGGCGGGCAGATCGATACGATCTCGGCTGGCAGTTACCCCGACGGCTACAATGATGTCGAAGCCCTTGCTGCGATTACGCTGAGCAGCGGATCTACCTTCGTCTATTCAGCGTCGGAATTTAACGACGCGATCGGTGTTGCTGAAATTTCTATGGGCGGTGCCCTAACGCCGCTTACCCCGTTGACGGGTGTCACGGAAATTCAGGAACTGTCCATCGCCGAGGTAAGCGGGCAACCCTATCTGCTTGCTTTGTCCGGTTCGATCGGAGATGCGCTTATTGCGTATCAAATCAATACTGACGGGTCGCTGACCCAGACGGATATTGAATACGACAGTTCCGGGGCTGGCGAAAATTATCTGAACAACGGCGATGCTCAGTCTGCGTCGCTCTTGGAAAGCTTCACCAACAGCTCGGGCGAAACCTTTGTCATCGCGGGCGGCGACGAAAACGGTATATCGCTTTGGACGCTGAACGGCACTGGCCAGCTTACTTTCCAGAATGCCCGAGGCGATGACCAAGCCGGTGCAAGCGAGACGGATCCGCAGGGCAACAATCTTGGACGCGATCTGGTTAGCCCAATCGAGACGGGTCTGTGGGACGTTGATGCCGGGACCTTTGCGGAAATTAACGGACAAACATATCTGTTCGTTGGCGGCACGGACGACGACGTCGCCATTTTCCGCATCGATGCCGACACGGTTAACAATGACGGCACCTACGACCTAACGCTGGTCGGGCATGTCGATAACATCGTCACTGATATTTCGACGATGGAATACCTCGAAACCGATTCAGGCGGTGTGCTTGTTGTCGGTGGCGAACAGCCCGGGCTGGAATATCACACCGTCACGGTGAACCCTGACGGAACGGTGACCCTGACGCAGGTCGCGACGTCGCCCGACGGCGCCGAAGGCAGTGCCGAACTGCTGGATTCCGAGTCCATGGATGTCGAGGGCGGCATCCTTGTTTCCGCAAGTGACGCGGATGATGGCGTTGCGATCATTTCAACGGGGTTGAACGAAACGGCCTACACAGGTGTCGATGGCGCGGATTCGCTGTCTGGCGGGGCGGGCGACGACTATATCGTTGGCGACGGCCTATCCGCGACCTCTACCGAGCTTTTGACCAACGGAGATTTTTCTTCGGGTGGTGCAGGCTGGACGTACAATGACCCCACGGGCAATGGCGGTGTTCTGTTCGACATCGGATCCGCCAGCTTTAACACCGGTGATGAAACCGTCTATGGGGACTCGATCCAGCAGAGTTTCTCGACGACGGCAGGCGGCAGCTACCAGACCTCAATCACGCTTGAGGAATTTCAGGCAGGCGTCGGCAATCACACGTTCCAGATCGATATTCTGGACGACACTGGTACCGTTGTCGCGACCGAAACGGTCACGATCCAGGACGGTACGACCCAGACCTTCACTTTTGAGTTCTCTGCGACCTCAACGACGTCGACGATTGTCATCACCAACACGACATCGACGAACTCGACCACGACAGACGGTTTGGTACGCGAGGTATCTGTCGTCGAAATGGCGGAATCGTCGGGCGGCAACGACACCATTTATGGCGACGCTGGCGCAGACACCCTGATCGCAGGTGCAGGCGATGATCTGGTCTACGGTGGCACCGAGAATGATATCATTTCCGGCGGAACCGGGCACGACACGCTTTATGGTGAAGCGGGCGATGACTCGGTCAGTGGTGGCGATGGCAACGATTCAATCGTCACGGATTCCGGCAACGACGTCGCTTACGGGGGTGAAGGCAGCGATACCATCGACGATATGCCGGGCAGCGGCGATGGAACGGGGTCGGACACCTTCTATGGCGAAGGCGGCGACGATTTCCTTTACGGCGGGGACGCAGGCGACCTGTTGGATGGCGGGACCGGCAACGACGTCCTCATGGGCGAGGATGGCAGTGATACGCTGCTTGGTGGTGACGGTAACGATACGCTGTGGGGCGACAATTCCGGCGACATCGGAAATGACTCGCTAGATGGCGGCGCTGGAAACGACCAGCTATATGGCGGCGCTGCAAACGACACGATGCTGGGCGGTACCGGAAGCGATACGGTCTTTCTGTATGATGCCTTCGGCACAGATCTGATCACAGGCGGTGAAGACAGCGACAACAGCGAAACCGATCTGATCGATGCCTCTGGCATCACGCTGAATGGGGTCGACGTCACCTTTACGGGCGATGAGGCGGGTACGCTGACATCCGGTTCAGATGTTGCGACCTTCTCCGAGATTGAAAGCTTCACGCTAACAGGTTCCGCAGACACGGTAGACGGCTCGCTCAGCACAGCCAGCATGAACGTCGATGCGGGCGCAGGTAGCGACAGCCTGACGGGCGGGTCGGGTGCGGATACGCTGACGGCTGGTACGGGGGATGACACCGTTCAGGGTGGCGCTGGCGCGGATTCCCTAAGCGGTGGCGATGGCACCGATACGCTGGATTATTCCGGCAGCGGCGCAGGCGTCACGGTCGATCTGTCGACGAACACGGCGTCTGGTGGGGATGCTGCGGGCGACACGATCAGCGGGTTCGAAAACCTGACGGGTTCTGCCTTTGATGACACTCTGACACTGTCGAATACGGCGGGGCAGGTGAATGCTGGGGATGGTGCAGACAGCGTTCAGGGTGGCACCGGAAATGACACGCTCTTTGGCGACG
>CATNDK010000130.1 GCA_950096585.1 Thalassococcus halodurans
GACGTAGAAAAATACCCCAACCTGATCGTTCACGGCCCTCTTCAGGCGATGATGCTGTGCCAGGCGGGAACCCAGCACATGGGCCGCGCGCCGGATCGCTTCAAGTTCCGTGGCGTTCACCCGATGTTTCACGATCGCGACATGCGTCTGCTGGCCGAGGAGGACGGTCAGGGCAAGCTACGGCTTTGCACAGCGCGGGGCGATGAAAACCAAGGCCTTCAGGCCACCGCCGAATGGGAGGAGACGGCATGACTGGGATTCTGAATGGAATGCGTGTTGTTGAAGGCTCGGCCTTTGTGGCGGTCCCGCTTGCGGGCATGACGCTGGCCCAGATGGGCGCCGAGGTGATCCGGTTCGACCGTATCGGTGGCGGTCTGGACGCCGGCCGCTGGCCGGTGGCGCCCAATGGTGAAAGCTATTTCTGGGCGGGCATGAACAAGGGCAAGAAATCTGTCGCGGTTGATATGAAGTCCCGTGAAGGACGCGAGTTGATCAGCCGGATCATCACCGCGCCCGGTCAGGATGCGGGTCTGTTCATCACCAATCTGGCGGTCAAAGGCTGGCTGGATCATGAAACGCTGTCGTCGCAGCGCGAAGACATGATCACGGTGACGCTTAAAGGCGACCGCCACGGCAACCCGCAGGTCGACTACACCGTGAACCCGATGCTGGGCATTCCGGAAATGACGGGTCCTGAAGGCCATGACGCGCCGGTCGCACATGCGCTGCCTGCGTGGGACATTGCCGCCGGTCACGTCGTTGTTCAGGCGCTGTTGGCCGCAGAACGTCACCGTTTGCGCACCGGTGCGGGGCAGGGCGTTGATCTGTCGCTGAAGGATGTCGCCGCGGCCACCTTGGGTCACTTGGGCCTGTTGGGCGAGGCAACGATGACAGGCCGTGCACGCCCCAAGGCGGGCAATGCGCTTTACGGTGCTTATGGGCACGACTTCCTCTGTGCCGATGGCAAGCGTGTGATGGTTATCGGCCTGACCGAACGTCAGTGGAAAGGTCTGGTTAAAGTCACCGGAACCGAGGCCGCTATGCAGCGCCTTGCATCCGCGACCGGTAAGAACCTTGCAGACGAAGGCGTGCGTTTCGCCCTGCGTCACGACATCACCGAGATTTTGAAACCTTGGTTCGCCTACCGCCCACGTGTCGTCGTGGCGCGCGAACTGGACGCGGCGGGTGTCACTTGGGCACCTTTCCGTACGGTCCCCGAGGCCTTGGCCGAAGATCCGGACCTGTCCGAAGATAACCCGATGTTCAAACTGATGGATCAGCCCGGTCTGGGCCGCTTCCCTGTCCCCGGTTCGCCGGTCAACTACACCGGTTTTGCCCGTCAGGAACCTGCACCTGCCGCGCATCTGGGGGCGCAAACGGAAGAGGTCTTGTCCGAAGTCGCAGGCTTAACAGACACGGAAATCCAGCAGTTGTTCGATCGGGGTGTTGTGCAGGATATCGGGCGTCGCAAGACGGCTGCCTGATACGTGGTCACCTGCATCTGCACAAAAAGGCCCGCCTTTATGGCGGGCCTTTTCTGTTCAGCGATCCCCAGCATCGGGGGGAGTGAGTTGGGAGCCGCTAAACCCGGGCTTACTGGTACTGACGGATCAGAGAGTCGATTTTCGATTCGATATCGCTGCGGTGATCTTCGGATGTAACGATCTGAGCCAGCGACAGGATCTGTGTGTCTGTCAGGGCCGAGACGTCTTCGTTTGTGTAACGTTCGACCGACGCGATTGTGGCCGGAGCAACGTCAGCGGATGCAACGCCTGTCAGGGCAGCGAAGGATACAGCGGTAAGTGCGATAAGGTTTTTCATGGTTTCAGTCCTTTGATGTGGCGCGTTGCGCCTTTGGGGAGGGGGAGAAAGAGGGGGTTGGGTTTACTGGTACTGACGGATCAGCGAGTCGATGCGGCTCTCGATTTCAGAGCGGCTGTCTTCGGATGTGACGATCTGAGCCAGCGACAGGATTTGTGTGTCTGTCAGGGCAGAGACGTCTTCGTTGGTGTAGCGTTCGACCGATGCGATGGTGGCCGGAGCAACATCAGCGGATGCAACGCCTGTCAGAGCAGCGAAAGAAACGGCGGTCAGTGCGATAAGGTTTTTCATGGGTCATTCTCCATTTGATCTGTGTGTTTGCCTGTGCGGCGGTTTGATTTGGGGAACGCGTTGTTGCGTTCGACAACAGTCAAGTTGGGGAGTTTCCGCAGGTTCGCAACTCACAGAATTGATCGCGAATTCTCACGTAACTGTGCTATTGAAAAAGGAAATTTAGTTCCCAATGCGCCGGAAATTTTGCGGAAGCCCAACAAAATAAGGCTCTCAAGAATGGGCCATTTTTCACAAACGCTGTAGCAATTCGGGTCGGCACAGGTGTTTGGATACCCGACACGAAGCTTGCACATCTAAGTGTGCATTTGTGCGCAGATGTAATGTTTCTTGCCGCTAACGGTGCGGTGAGCGATAGTCCGCGGAATGTGAGGGTTATGTCACTGCGGGGTCGGCAGGATTCTTGAAAAACCTTCGCGCGATTCCCAACTTTCCCGCTTGAATTCGGTTTGGGGCCGCTGTATCCCGTCCCTCGGCTTAGGGGTATAGCTCAGCTGGTAGAGCGACGGTCTCCAAAACCGTAGGTCGCGGGTTCGAACCCTGCTGCCCCTGCCAAGCCAAATCACAAAAACCAGCGAAGCGTCGGACAGCGTCAGTCTGTCAATGCCAGCTTTGCGCCCAATGCGCCGAAGGTTCCGGCAAAGGCGCGCCTGATCCATGCCGTGACTTTGGGGCGTTGGATCACATAATCGCGCGCCATGGCGGCAAATGCGCCGTAGCCCACGAAAATCACGAAGGTCATCGCCATAAAGACCATCGCCAGCCGCGTCAGTTGCATCGTTGGCTGTGCGGCGTCAGCAGAAATGAACTGCGGTAAGAAGGCCAGAAAGAACAGCGACAGTTTCGGGTTCAGCACGTTCAGAAGCGCGCCGTTGACCGCGATACCGGTGTAGTGCGTCGGCCTGTCATTTTCGCGCACTTCCAAAGTGCGGTCGTCCTTCAGCGTTTTCCACGCCATATAGAACAGGTAGGCGACGCCCAGATACTTGAGGACCTGAAAGGCCAGCGCGCTGGTGTGCAACAGCGCCGACAAGCCCACAATGCTGGCGAAGGCGGCGGGCACGATGCCCACAGTGCAGCCCACTGCGGCGGCGATACTGGCGCGGAAACCACGGCCCAGCCCGATGGCCAAGGTGTAGATCACGCCCGTGCCAGGCAGCAGAACGACGATCAAAGATGTAAAAAGAAATTCAAATGACATGACGGTGCTCCAAGTGCCGTCACTGTGTCGGCGCGTGCTTTACCCGTCAATCTTTGAATGCGCCAAAAAAATAAGGGCCGCCGGAGCGACCCTTATTTTGGTGTTCAGAAGCGATTACGAAATGTTCAGGTACGCTTTCAGGCGCGGTTCGATTTCGGCTTCGTTGTCTGTCGAGTTAATGATGTCCAAGGCCACCACAACTTGTTCCTCGCTCAGCAGGCTTGCGTCCAGTTCGGGCACATAGCTTTCGATCAGGGCGATCTCACCTTCTGTTGCGCGGTTCAGCGTCTCGGTCGGCGACACCACTGTCAACAGTGTTTCGATCTGTTCGGCCTTCTGGTCGTTGTTCAGGTCCGAATATGCGACGTTAATCGCTTGGTCCACGACCGGCTGCGGCAGCATGGAGTAGTCGACACCATCAACATACATGTCCAGCATTGCTTGTTCGCCTTCAGTGATCATGGCCGGTGTAAAGTTTTCACCGTCGACAACATACATGGCCTTTAGCTGGGCTTCGATTTCGCCGCGGGATTTGTCACCCGATTTAATGACGTTCAGGGCAGAAATCACCTGAGTGTCAGACCACGCAGCGACGTTCGCTTCCGGCAGGTAGTTTTCGATGGTGTTGATCTGGCCTTCGGTCGCAGCCATAGCAGCGCCAGCGGTTGTCAGTGTCAGTGCGGTTGTGATCATGAAGCGTTTCATGTCTTTCTCCTTATGTGCGCACCGTCGAACCAGTATCTGGTGAAGTGCGGCTTGTTGTTTGCGTTAGGGTTTGTCACCCGGTTCGTGGAATTAACGGGCTGAGGCCGCAGTCGTTCCGCGAAATTTCAGCACTTCACTCGTATGTGAGGGTTGCTCATATCCCCGCGAACTCAGGGAACTTTTTGCCGTTTCGGGCAATACGCGCGTTCATATTAGTTCCACGGATCACGCCCCTGTGGCGGGGTGTCGGTACAGATTGGCTTGAAAGACGGCGCGCTTCACCGTATGTGCCGACGGACAGCAAAAAGAGATACGTGTGATGGCAAAAACCAATCCGCTCCAGTTTATTCAGCAGGTCCGCTCGGAAGTGGGCAAAATCGTTTGGCCGACGCGCCGCGAAGTTCTGCTGACGACTGTCATGGTCTTCATCATGGCGGCTCTTACCGCAGTCTTCTTTGCGTTGGTTGATCTGTTGATCCGCGGCGGCCTTCAGGCGCTGCTGGGGATGTTCGGCTAATCACCCGCTGAAACGGCACAGCCGTCAGGTACTTGAATTCGTGTGGATCATTCGGTAGGCACACGAAACTGTTTAGGCTGGCGTGCAATGATTCGAGTTGCACGCCGCATTTCTTTGTAGGGACCACGTTGCAGGTCGCGCGGATTGCGCTTTAAGACAAGGCAGCGGAAGGACAATAGGGGACGGCCCAATGGCAAAACGGTGGTATTCGGTGAGCGTGCTCTCGAACTTCGAAAAGAAGGTCGCCGAACAAATCCGGACATCTGTAACCGAGCAAGGGCTTGAGGATCAGATTGAAGAAGTGCTCGTTCCGACCGAAGAGGTGATCGAAGTACGTCGCGGTAAAAAGGTAACATCCGAACGCCGCTTTATGCCGGGGTACGTTCTGGTGCGCATGGAAATGTCCGATGCCGGTTACCACCTGATCAACTCGATCAACCGCGTTACAGGTTTCCTTGGCCCGCAAGGCCGCCCGATGCCGATGCGTGACAGCGAAGTGACCGCGATCCTAGGCCGTGTTCAGGAAGGCGAAGAAGCACCGCGCACGCTTATTCACTTCGAGGTCGGCGAGAAGGTCAAAGTCAACGACGGTCCGTTCGAAGATTTCGACGGTATGGTCGAAGGCGTCGACGACGAAAACCAGAAGCTCAAGGTTACTGTGTCCATCTTTGGCCGCGAAACACCTGTCGAACTGGACTTTACTCAGGTCACCAAGCAGGGCTGATCGCCCGCACCTGAATGGATTTCAGCCCCCGGTCTTGCGGATCGGGGGTTTTCATTTTCCGGCAGTTTATCGGGGATTTCCCTGTTGCCGGTTGATCTGCGGTTCAAATCACTGTAACCGCACCGCCTATTCCCCATATTGCGGGAATCATTGTGGGAGGCGAGGGCAACGCGTTGTCCGGACCTGACCACACGACAAAAAAGCCAAAGGAACGCGTCCTGCGGC
The DNA here is from genome assembly GCA_950096585.1 of Thalassococcus halodurans. Classification (GTDB taxonomy): domain Bacteria; phylum Pseudomonadota; class Alphaproteobacteria; order Rhodobacterales; family Rhodobacteraceae; genus Thalassococcus; species Thalassococcus halodurans_A. The sequence continues at coordinate 5,485 of CATNDK010000130.1, forward strand.
TGTTGGAAAAAGGAGAGGCCTCATGGCCAAGAAGCTTGCTGGCAAGATGAAACTGCAGATCCCTGCAGGTGCTGCCAACCCGTCGCCGCCCGTCGGCCCCGCGCTGGGTCAGCGCGGTATCAACATCATGGAATTCTGTAAGGCGTTCAACGCCAAGACACAGGACATGGAACAGGGCGCACCTTGCCCGACCGAGATCACCTATTATCAGGACAAGTCCTTCACCATGGACATCAAGACGCCGCCTGCGTCTTACTACCTGAAAAAAGCTGCTGGTCTGAAAAACGTGGGCAAGCGTAACCGCCCCCGTGGTGCTGAAAACCCCGGCCGTGAAACTGTTGCTACTGTGACCGTTGCCCAAGTCCGTGAAATCGCAGAAGCGAAAATGAAGGACCTGTCGGCGAACGACGTAGAAGCAGCCATGCAGATCATCCTTGGCTCGGCCAAGTCCATGGGCATCGAGGTGAAGTAAGATGGCGAAACTTGGTAAACGCACCCGCGCCGCACGCGAAGCTTTCGCTGGCAAAGAAAACGTCACCGTCGAAGACGCCGTTGCACTGATCAAAGGCAACTCCAAGACGAAGTTCGACGAAACAGTTGAAATCGCATTGAACCTCGGTGTTGACCCCCGTCACGCTGACCAGATGGTTCGTGGCGTTGTAAGCCTGCCGAACGGCACAGGTAAAACAGTACGTGTTGCTGTTTTCGCTCGTGGCGCAAAAGCAGACGAAGCCAAAGAAGCTGGCGCAGATATCGTTGGCGCAGAAGATCTGATGGAAACCGTTCAGGGCGGCACCATCGAATTCGATCGCTGCATCGCGACACCCGACATGATGCCGATCGTTGGTCGTCTGGGTAAAGTTCTGGGCCCGCGTAACCTGATGCCTAACCCCAAAGTTGGCACAGTTACAATGGACGTTGCTCAGGCTGTTGCTGACGCCAAAGGCGGTCAGGTTCAGTTCAAAGCTGAGAAAGCCGGTGTTGTACACGCAGGCGTTGGCAAAGTGTCCTTCGACGAAGCGAAGTTGGTTGAAAACATCCGCGCCTTCGTTGACGCAGTTGCCAAAGCCAAGCCGACAGGCGCGAAAGGCACATACATGAAGAAGGTCTCTGTATCTTCCTCCATGGGCCCGGGCGTATCGATCGACGTCGAAAACGCGACAGGCAACTAAGCCTTCTACTCCGTTGCGGAGTAGGCACAGAGTTTTGAAAAAGGCGGATGGCAACATCCGCCTTTTTTACGTTTCCGGTGTTGTCGCGCATGATGCGCCGCAATCGGGCAAGAAGGACGATTTATGCTGACAGTTGGCGCAATTTTGAAAGAACCGGTGTCTACGGTTGTGCGCTTTGTCGAATGGTACGCCGCCCAAGGGGCAGGGTGCATCGTTCTGTGCTTTGATGATCCCGAAGACCCCGCAATCGAGGTGGTCAGCGGGCGTGAAGATGTCATCGCCATTCGCGCGACCTCTGAGTTTTGGGAAGGCTTGGGCACAACGGCGGACGAGCGGTTCACCAAGCGCCAGAATTGGGCGATGGGGCACGTCTATCGCAACATCCCCGAAGGCGGCTGGTTTCTGAATGTCGACAGTGACGAACTGCTGTTCCTTGAGGGCCGCACCATTGCCGAAGAGGTGGCAAGGCAGCCCGCTTCCTGCCGCGCCCTCCGGTTTTTGCCCGCCGAGCATATCCAAAGCCCCGATGATCCCGACCGCCTGTATTTCCGCCTGCCGCAAAAAGGCTGGGTCCAGCGCAGTATCTATGGCGATCTGGCCCAAGCGGTGAAGCCGCGGCATGGCTTGATGGGGCATACGGTGGGTAAATCGGTGACCCGTACAGGGCTGTCGCCTGTCAAAGTGCGGCAGCATTGGATCGAGGATCAGGATGGTCCGATTGAAGGGGCGACGTTGTCGGCGGACGAAGGGGCCTATTTGTTCCACTTCGTCGATCAGTGCTACGAGGTCTGGCGCAATAAAATCCGCTGGCGGCTGTCATCGCGTGGGTTCCGTTTGCCCATGCGCCTTGAGATCGAAAAGCGGATGGAGGGGCCAGAGCCTGAGGCGGCTCTGCGGGAACTGTATGACTGCCTGCATGTCTTCAATGAAGAACGTTTGGCGCAGATGGAGCGCGGTGGCGCGCTGCGGTCGTGGACACGCGCGGAACTGGGGCTAATGGACCCCGATTGGCCGCCGTCGCATTAGGGGCTTTGCCCCCTTGGCCTTTGGCCAATTCCCCCAAGGTATTTCTGGACAGAAAATACGAATAGGCGCCAACCTGAGGACGACGCCACAGGCGGAGGACGAGATAAAAATGTCCGTGCGCGATAGCGCATCGGGCCTTGGGGTCAGTTTACCCTTGGCATTTAGGCCTGATCCGACTATTGCCAGCACCCAAGGGCGCATCGCGATTCGTAGCGCCCTTATTTCGTCCGAGACGGTGGGTTGGTCGAAAGGCCGTTAAATCCTGCCCGAGACGGGAAGAGACATATCGTTCCGTGCTTTCTTCTGAAAGACCGGAGACGCGATTGTGACGACCCGATCGGACCTTTCTGGCCAGACATCTGTCTGGCTGACGTGAGCCGGAGGGGTCGCCCCCTCCAACAATTGGAGTGAAACTGTGGATAGAGCCCAGAAAGAGAAAGTGGTCGAGGAACTCGGCCAGATCTTTGAAAGCTCTGGCGTCGTTGTGGTTGCCCCCTACGAAGGTCTCACGGTTGC
>CATNDK010000131.1 GCA_950096585.1 Thalassococcus halodurans
GTCACAAAAGAAAAAGGCGGGGTCGCCCCCGCCTTCAGCATTCCAATTGTCGGACCAAATCAGCCCAGTTCGCCGTTCAGGCCCTTTTCGATCAGGGCAACGGTTTCCTGCACTCCGTAAAGCGCCACAAAGCCGCCGAAACGCGGGCCTTGGGACGCACCCAACAGCACTTCGTACAGCGTTTTGAACCAGTCGCGCAGCGGGTCGAACTCGTGGTCCTTACCTACCGCAAAAACAAGGCTTTGCAGCGTTTCGTCATCGGTCGCACCATTATGCGCAGCCAGACGATCCGCCAGATCACGCAGCGCGGCGGCCTCTTTTTCAGTCGGGGCGCGATATGTTTTGCCCGGCTTCACAAAGTCTTCGTAGTACTTGATCGCAAAGCCAGCCGCCTGATCCAGATCGGGGTTCGCTTCGGGCGAGGCTTCGGGCGCATAGCGGTTGATAAAGCCCCAGAGCGTTTCCTTGTCCTCGGCACCCGATACGGACGCAAGGTTCAGCAACATCGCGAAAGGCACGACCATTTTGGATTCGGGCACGTCACCTGCGTGAATGTGCCAGACAGGGTTGTTGGCCTGCTGCTCGGGTGTCTGCCCCGGGAAGGCGCGCAGTTGCTGGTGGTATTCGTCCACCGCTTTCGGGATCACATCCCACCACAGACGTTTCGCCGTTTTGGGCTTCTGATACATGAAGTACGACAGCGATTCAGACGCCGCATAGGTCAGCCATTCGTCGATCGAAAGGCCGTTGCCCTTGGACTTCGAAATCTTCTCGCCCTTGTCATCAAGGAACAGTTCATAGGTGAAATGCTCGGGCTTCTTGCCGCCAAGGATTTCACAGATGCGGTCATAGATTGGCGTGTTGGTGGAATGGTCCTTGCCGTACATTTCGAAATCGACATCCAACGCCGCCCAGCGCGCGCCAAAGTCAGGCTTCCACTGAAGTTTGACGTTGCCGCCTGTGACAGGAAGCGTCCATTCCTTGCCGTCTTCGTCGTCAAAGGTGATCAAGCCGTCCTTTGCGTCAACATTCTTGATCGGAACATACAGAACGCGGCCGGTTTCCGGATGGATCGGCAGGAAGATCGAATAGGTCTGCGCACGTTCGTCCCGCAGCGATTTCAGCATCACAGCCATGACATCGTCATAGCGTTCGCAGGCGCGCAAAAGCACCTCGTCAAACTGTCCGGATTTGTAGAATTCGGTCGCCGAATAGAATTCGTAGTCAAAGCCAAAGGTGTCCAGGAACCGCTTCAGCATCGCGTTGTTATGGCCGCCAAAGCTGTCATGCGTGCCAAACGGATCGGGCACGGATGTCAGCGGCTTTTGCAGATGTTCGTGCAGCATCTCTTGCTGCGGCACGTTTTCAGGCACCTTCCGCATGCCGTCCATATCGTCCGAAAAACAGATCAGACGGGTCGGAATGTCGGAAATCACCTCGAACGCGCGACGAATCATCGTTGTGCGCGCGACCTCGCCGAACGTGCCGATGTGCGGCAAACCCGACGGGCCATAGCCCGTTTCAAACAGAACGTGGTCCTTGGGTGTCTTCGACGATTCCACCCGTTTAAGCACCCGACGTGCCTCTTCAAAAGGCCAGGCCTTTGACTTCATGGCAGCGTCACGGAATGCGGACATCGGTTTTCTCCTGTTTGCGCGGCAGGCCGCCACACGGGGTTTCAGCGTGCGCTACCTATTGCGGCAACGGTGCAGCGTCAATATTTTGCAATTGCAGAACACCGAATGAAAGCAAATGACGCATGTCTGACAATATCGAACACCCGCTAAGCCCCCAGGATTGTCTGGTCGCGATCATGATCGCGATTTCCGCATCGGATGAAAACATCCGCACAGCCGAGCTGGTCAAAATCCAAAGCGCCGTAAACACGCTGCCGGTCTTCGAAGACTACGACAGCGACCGGACCAAGCTGGTGTCACAAACCGTGTTCGATCTGTTCGATCAGGAAGACGGGCTTGATGCCCTGTTCGGCCTTGTCCGTGACAACCTGCCGGAACGCCTGTTTGAGACCGCTTATGCGCTGGCCTGCGATGTCGCGGCCGCGGACGGGTCACTGGCCGAAACCGAGCTGCGCCTGCTGGAAGAAATGCGCTATGAGCTGAATATCGACCGCCTGCATGCAGCAGCCATCGAACGCGGGGCACGGGCACGTCACCTGCGTATGTGATCTTTTGCAACGCCACTCTTTCCGTTTGGATGATTGACCTTCCCGGTTCTGACGCGCAGTGTCGCGCCGTTCCGGGAGGGTCCTCATGTCGAAATCTCAAAGCATCTTCACGCCTGTTCTGATCGCAGGCGCACTGATCATTCTGGTGTCTTTCGCCATTCGCGCCAGCTTTGGCGTGTTCCAGATCCCGATTTCCGAAGAATTCAACTGGCCCCGCGCCGAATTTTCGCTGGCCATCGCCATCCAGAACCTTGCCTGGGGCATCGGCCAGCCGTTGTTCGCGGCCTTTGCCGAACGGTTTGGCGACCGTAAGGCGATCTTCCTTGGTGCAATCTTTTATGCGGTGGGTCTTGTCCTGTCGTCCTTCGCTGTCTCACCCGGTGCCATCCAGCTTCTTGAGGTGATGGTAGGCTTCGGTGTCGCGGGTACCGGTTTCGGCGTCATCCTTGCGGTTGTTGGCCGCGCCTCGACCGATGCAAACCGGTCCATGTCATTGGCCATCGCAACTGCAGCGGGCAGCGGCGGGCAGGTCATCGGCGCACCCATTGCCGAATGGATGCTGGGTTTCATGAACTGGAGCGAGGTCTTCCTGATCTTCGCCGCTGTTATCCTGCTGGTGCTTCTGTCCCTGCCTATGATGCGCGCACCGGTTCAGCCCAAGGCAGAGGTTGATGAAAGCCTGCGCAAAATCCTTGGCACCGCGCTGCGTGATCCGTCCTACGCGATGATCTTTATCGGCTTCTTTTCCTGCGGCTATCAGTTGGGCTTTATCACCGCCCACTTCCCTGCCTTCGTCACCGAAATGTGCGGCCCGATCCAACCGGGCGGCGTGCTTCACACACTGGGGATCACCACCACTTCGGCCCTCGGCGCGATTGCGATTTCTATGATCGGGCTGGTCAACATCGGCGGCACGCTTTTGGCGGGCTGGGCTGGCAACCGGTATAGCAAGAAGTACCTGCTGGCAGGCATCTACCTGACACGCACCATCGCGGCGGGCCTGTTCATCATGATGCCGATCACCCCCACGACAGTGATCGTCTTCTCGGTCGTCATGGGTGCCACATGGCTGGCGACAGTTCCGCTAACCGCCGGTCTGGTCGGCTACATCTTTGGCCTGCGCTTCATGGGCACTCTTTACGGAATCGTGTTCCTGTCCCACCAAATCGGCAGCTTTATCGGTGTCTGGCTGGGCGGTCGTCTGTACGACATCTACGGCGATTACACGCTGGTCTGGTGGGTTGGCGTGGGCGTTGGCCTTTTGTCGGCGATCATCCACCTGCCCATCCGTGAAAGCCGTTCGCCCGCGCTGGCGCAGGTGTAAGCCCAGCTATTCGTCAGACAAATCAAGCAGCGTGGCCAGAACTTCGGCCACCTCTGCGGGATGGGTGTAGGGCACGCCATGCCCCGCACCATCAATCACCTCATGGATCGCGTCGCGGTGCCACTGCGCCAACTGTCCCAGCGCATCAATCGGGATTGTCTGATCGTCCCGCGCCCAGATCGCATAGACGGGCAAAGGAAGCTTGGCCAAAGCTTTGAACAGCTTCGGTCCAGGTTTGCGCAGCGACCCACGCAGGCTGGACAGAACCGCCCGCAAAAATCCCCGTCGGTGCAACTCGCCCTGTTGCTGATCGATAATATCGCCCACCTCGGGATGCTTCGCGCGTTCGGCCTCGGTCGCCTTAAAGAACGCGTTCGGGAACACCATGTGGAACAGCCAATCACCCACAAAAGGCCAATTCATCGCCCATGCGATCACCGGATGAAAATTGATCAGCATCCCAGCAGGGGCCAGCAGCACCAACTGGCGCAACCGGTCCGGATGGGCCACGGCAAAGCGCGACCCGATCACGCCACCCATCGAATAGCCCAGCAAGGTGATATCATTCCTGATCTCAAGATGATCCAGAAGTTCCTCTAACTGGTTGGCAAAGAATTCAGGCGTCTGCGCACGACGGGACCGGTCCGAATACCCGCGGCCATACAGGTCATAGACCAAGACCCGAAACCCGAGGTTGCCCAACAGCGGCGCGAGCCTGTCCCACACGAATGACGGCGTCGTCAGACCATGCACGCAGACCAAAACAGGTCCACGCACACGCCCCAGCCAGCGGTAATGTGTTGTGCCCGACTTCAGCTTGGCAAACGATCCCGGCGCCGATTTCCGCATCCGCCGTCCAACGGGTTTACGCCACCTATCCCTGAAAAACGGGACTAGCGCGACGCCGATCAATATGACCCACAGCCAACCGGTCATGCGCCGTTCCAGCAATCCAGAATATAGCGGCTGGTCATCAAATCCAGATGCGCGCCACCACCGTTCTTGAACAACGTGATGTCATCACCCGCGCGCTTGAACGACGCCAGATCGTAGTAATCAGCCAGAACGTCGCCTTGCGTGATCACGCCCTCGGACAGGGGAATTTTCAGCTCACCGATATGATCCATCGTTGTGTCAAAGCTATCGACGAAGATGCGCGCACGTTGCAGCGCGGTGTCGTCGGCCTCTCGCATATCCGGACGATAGGCCCCGATCAGATCGACGTGCTGACCGGGACGCAGCCAGTCGCCGCGCAACACCGGCTGGGTCGACATGGTGGCACAGCAAACGATATCCGCCTGGCCCACGGCCTTCTCCAAGTCACTCGCGACAGTGACATTGCCAAACCGCGCCGCCGTCTCTTCCGCGCGCGATGTTGTGCGGTTCCAGATCGTGAACCGCGCATCTGGGAAGCCCGCTCCGTAGGCCTCGATCAGGGACGCGGCCACTGTGCCCGCACCAACGATCAGGATGTTCCTGCTATCCGGTCGCGCCAACCGCCGCGCCGCTAACAGGCTGTCGCCTGCTGTCTTCCACTTGGTCACCAGATGGAAATCGATCAGCGCCTGCATCGTGCCGTCCTGATCGCTCATCACACAGACCGCGCCGTTCACCCCCGGCAGGCCCAGCGCATTGTTGCCTGGAAAGATCGTCGCCGCTTTGGTCGCGATCCCCAAACCGTCGATCCATGCCGCGCGGCTAAGCAATGTGTCATCGCCACGATACAGGAAGCTGTCCGACACTTCGGCCTTAGGCAGGTCGTGCCCCGCCGCCAACGCATCGGTCAGTGCGATCCAGTCCAGTCGCGCCTCGCCCTCGGCAAAGGGGATCACCGTCGGCCCGCTCATTGCGCTTGCTCCTCGGTCAGCAAACCATCCGCCACCAACCGCTTGGCAAAGCCTTCGGGCCCGTCAAACAAATGCCCCTGCCAGCCCCGCGCCACTGCCGCCGCGATGTTTTCGTGGCGATCATCTGCAAACAAAAGTGCTTCGGGCGGAACACCGCAATCAGCCTCGACAGCCGCATAGATTTCCGAATCCGGCTTCGCCATCCCCATGTAGCCCGAGATATAGCGACGATCGAATTCCGACAGGAACGGGTACACAGGCTCGGCCAATTCAAACGTGCCGATCCCGAAGTTCGACAAGGCAAACACAGGCACACCGTTCCCCCTCAACGCCCGCAAAATGCGCACAGAATGCGGAATGTCGGGGCCAGCAATATCCAGCCAGCGATCATGCCACATCATGACCTCATCGTGCCAATCGGGGTGCTTGGCCGCGCAGTCGGCAATCGTCGTCTGGAAATGCCCACCCCGATCCACAAGGTCGTTGGCGTAATGCAGGTCCACGCTGGCAAACAGGTCTTTGCGGCGCGCCTCTCCGATCTCGGCATCAAAGAACCGTTCGGGCAACCATTCAATCAGAACGTTGCCGATATCAAAAACCACGGCCCTAGGCGTCATCCGTCAAACTCCTTTAAGCGCGGCCCGCATTTCCCGTTCCAGCGCATCCAAAAACCGCGACCGGTCGGCCTTGGTAAACCCGCGCCCACCGCCCTGTCGAAACGGGTCAGCAGCGCGCAGATCGGCCATCAGATCACGGGTGGCCAGCGCCTGACCCACATTCGCCTGTGTCAGCGCCTCGCCATTGTGTTTCAGAACCCGCGCACCGGCAGCCACGCATTTCGCAGCCAAGGAGATATCGCCAGTCACAACAACATCCCCCGCACCACAGCGATCCGCAATCCACATGTCCGCCACGTCGGGGCCTTCGGGTACGATAACATGTTCGACCAAAGGGTTGCGCGACGGGCGCAACCCACCGTTCGATACCACCTTCATAGGCACCTTATGACGGGTCGCGACACGCTCGGCCTCTTCCTTGACCGGACAGGCATCCGCGTCGATGAACAGGGTGGTCATGCAGGCCTCAGGTATACAGCGCCTCGGCGTGGAAGGTGACATGATCTTCCATGAAGGACGAGATGAAGAAATAGCTGTGGTCATAGCCCTTCTGCATCCGGAACAGGCCTTCCTGACGACGTGCCATCATGGCATGTGCCAGCGCCTCGGGGCGCAGCAGATCAAGGAAATTGTCCGAAGCGCCCTGATCAATCAGAACGGGGCCGTCAAAGCCCACTTCTTTCATCTGCAACGACGCATCGTGCTTGGCCCACTGGCCTTTGTCTTCGCCCAGATAAGCGCTTAGCTGCTTTTTGCCCCAGTCGCTGGCCGTCGGGTTCGCGATAGGCGCGAACGCGGACACAGATGCAAAGCGATCAGGATGTGCCATAGCGATGGTCAGCGCACCATGGCCGCCCATCGAATGGCCGGTGATCGACTGGCGATCCATATCCAGTTCAAAATTCCGGCCCAACAGCGACGGCAGTTCGTCGACGATATAGCTCCACATTTTGAAATTCGGGGCCCACGGGTTTTCGGTCGCGTCCACATAGAACCCCGCGCTCTTACCCAGATCATAGGCCTCGTCATCGGCGATGCCTTCGCCGCGCGGGCTTGTGTCGGGGAAAACAATCGCGATGCCCTGCTCGGCGCACCACTGTTGGGCCGCCGCTTTGGTCATCGCGTTTTCATGGGTGCAGGTCAGACCAGACAGATACCACAGAAGGGGTACAGGGCCGCTCTTGGCGTCTTCCGGCAGGAACAGGCCAAAGGTCATGTCACATCCACAGACCTCGGACGCGTGTGTGTACACACCCTGCACACCATCAAATGACTTGTTTTCGGATACCGTTTCCATTGCCCTAATCCCCTCGAATTGCAGTTACCAACTGGCTAACGAACGGGGGCCGATGCAGCAACCTTTTTCCCGTCAGTAGGCGGTGACCCACGCGATGACAGCAGACACCGTAAAGATGCTGAGTGCGGTCGAAATCAGGATGGATGCAGACACCCGTTGCGGGGCCACGCCATAGTGTTGCGCCAGAATGAATACGTTCCCCGCCACGGGCAAAGCCGCAGCTGACACAACAACCGCCGCCAGATAGGGATCGACCGGAAAGAACAGATAGGCCCCCGCCGCAACAAACAGCGGATGCAGCACCAGCTTACAAAAGCTCAGCCAACCCGCGATTTCGATCCGTTCCGCCGATTTGCTGGCAAGCGACGCGCCGATGGCAAACAACGCACCCGGTGTCGCGGCAGCGCCAAGGATCGACAGGAATTCATTGGCAGGCACCGGAATAGGCAGGCTTAGACCCGACACAATCAGGCCCAGTGTGATCGACACGATCATCGGGTTTTTCAACAAACCCACGCCCACGGTGCGGAAAATCTTGGGGCTCATGCTGCCTTCGCGGGATCCGACCACAAGGATCACCAGCATCGACGAGAAGACGATCAGATCAATTGCCAGCACAAGGATGATCGGGCCAATCGCCTCTTGCCCCAAAAGCAGCGCCAGCATTGGAACGCCCAGAAATCCGGTATTCCCGATGGCCGCGCATTGCGCCTCAATCGCGGCGATTTCCACCGACGCACCACGCCAGAAAGCCACCGCCATCGCCACACCATAGGCAAAGGCCGTGCCCCACAAATAGGCCGCCGCCAAACGCGGATTGAAGATTTCCGCCATCGACAGGTTTGCCGAAAACCTGAACAACATTGCCGACAGGGCAAAGTAGAAAACGAACTTCGTCAGATAGGCAGTCGCCT
>CATNDK010000132.1 GCA_950096585.1 Thalassococcus halodurans
CGGCGAATCGCATCGATGGCGAAGGATATGGCGAACGCGGCTCAAACATTCCTACTGCACCGTCTCACGTGGTTTGATGGGTTTGAAAAGTCTGACAGGCTTCAACATTGGAAAGGTCGTTCAAAACGGCCGAAATTTCACGACGCAAGAGCCAATTGGGCAGGTTCCAACCGAAAGGCTCCTCGGAAATGTCCGCCGCGTCGAAATCTTTTGTGACACGAGGTTCGGCAACTTCGTCACCTGCATCCACGATGCGCATTGTTTGCAGCGGGGTGGCATAGGGGGCCAGCACGGACCACAGCCCGATGTCGTTCAGAAAGTCGCGGGCGGGCTGTAGAAAAGCCGTCGACCGCAAATCCGCGCCATCTGCATCGCGCGTGGTAATCGGTGGCGCAGGATCAACGCAAAGCACCGAAAAGCCTGCTTTGCCAAAAGCCGCAGCTGCCGTCAGGCCGGCAATGCCACCGCCCGAGATTACGATATCAAAACTGAGCGCGTTCTGTGTCATAGGCTTCATCTAGGTCGTCGGGGCGCGTTTCACCACTGCAAAAGCGTCGCAGCTGTCACACCAATTTTGACAGAAACGCTGCCAGATCATTGGTGTGGTGGTGGATATGATCGTGATCCGTGGGTTCTTCGGCAACCAACACGGTTTTCATACCCATCGCGTGCGGCACCTGTAGGTTGCGAACATCATCTTCGAACATGGCGGCAGTGGTGGTGTCTGTCCCATCCAGCGCAAAGACCTTTTCAAACGCGCTGCGTTCGGGCTTGGGCGCATAGCCTGCGTGTTCGACGCCATAGATCGCCTCGAACAGCCCATCCAGCCCGCGTGCCTCAATCACGCGTTCGGCGTAGGGGCGGGTGCCGTTGGTGTAAATAATCTTGCGGCCGGGCAGCGCCGCGATCTGGGCACGCAGTTCCGTATCCGGCGAAAGTACGTCGAATGAAATGTCATGCACGTCTTCCAGAAAAGGAACCGGATCCAGATCGTGGTTGGCCATCAGCCCGGCAAGCGTGGTGCCGTATGTCTTCCAATAGCTCACCCGAAGATCCTGAGCCTGGTCCGCGGTGACGTTCAGACTGTTCATCACATAGGACGTCATTCGCTTTTCGATCTGGTCGAAAAGCCGCATTTCTGGGGGGTAGAGGGTGTTGTCCAGATCGAACACCCAATGGCGAACATGGGAAAATGTGTCTTTCATCGTGACGCGGACGCTATCCGGTGCGGCGAAACGATACAATGGCCGCGCTTGAAAACGTAAGGAAACCAGTCCTATTGTCCTCGGATACTTCGGAGGAGACCCGTATGTCGCAGACGCGTGTACAACAAAAAGACGCTTACTCGCTTATTCTTGATGCGATTGATACGGGAATCTATCGCCCTGGTGACCGCTTGGTCGAAAGTGATCTGGCCGAAAGATTCGGCGTATCGCGCACCCCGATCCGTGAAGCTTTGCAGCGGCTTGAGACGCAATCGCTACTGGCGCGGGATGGTCGATCGTTGATTGTGGCGTCCTTGGATCACAACCAGATGTCCGAACTATACGCTGTGCGGACCGAGCTTGAGGGGTTGGCCGCCCGTCTTGCTGCGCGCCACGCGACCGAGGAGGAAATTCAGGTACTGCAAGGCATGGTCGATGAAGATCGTAAGCTGATTGACGAGCCTCAAGCGCTCGCACGGGCCAACCGCCGGTTCCATAAGCAAATCCATCTGGCGTCACATAACCGCTTTTTGGTGCAGCAGTTGGATCTGGTACACCGCTCGATGGCGTTGATGGCGACCACGTCGCTGGCTGCCCAAGGTCGGGGCGAGGTTGCTCTGGGCGAACATGCCGCCATCGTGGATGCGATTTCGCGCCGTGATGAACACGCGGCCTATAAGGCGCTTCGTGATCATATCTCGGTGGCGTTTGTGACACGTCTGAAGCTGGATTCGCTGAAATCCGGTGATTGATTTCTAAACGTGGGAATCTGACTGGGGTAGTGACGTGCCGTGTGCTGTCTTGTCCCAGAAAAAAGGTTTCCTTAACAACTCCCACAGCGCCTTGTAGGCGGCGATACATCCCAGCGGGAAATACAGAAGCAGCGACGGCACCCAAGGCATCAGCGTCTTGTGTGGGGATCTGGCCAATGCGAAAGCCCCGATTGTGACGGATAGGGCCTCGGAACTCAGGAACAAAGCAGTGAGCCCGTATCGCACTTCCGGCGTCAGAAAGCCGTCCAGTGGGTGAGGCAACCCCGCGACCACCAGCCAGAACGACCACAGCACGGGCATAAGCAAAAACTGCAGTGACGAGCACAGGAACAACGCGTGGAACCCCAGAAACCTCTTAAGCCCCAGTTCCCGCAAAAGGCGTTTGGGATTTCGTGAATGGACCAGCCAAGTTTGCAAATATCCTTTCAACCAGCGTGAACGTTGTTTGATCCACGGCCACGGCCTGTTGTTTGCTTCTTCCAAAGTGACGGTGCCAACCATCTCGGTCCGGTAGCCGAAACGGGCCAATCGGATACCCAAATCCGCATCTTCTGTGACGTTATGGGCGTCCCAACATCCGACATGTTCCAACGCGGCGCGACGGAAGTAGACTGTTGTGCCCCCAAGCGGCACTGCAAATCCTGCGCTGGCCACCCCGGGTAAAAGCAGCCGGAACCACGTTGCGTATTCGATGGTAAAGCAACGAGAGAGCCAGTTTGCCGTTGGGTTATAGTAATCCAGAATACCTTGCAGGCAGGCCACTTCGGGCGGACTTCGGGCAAATCTGTCAACGATACGGGTTATCTGATCCGCGGCTGGGGCGTCTTCTGCATCAAGGACGCCAATGATCTCACCGCGTGCGAAGTTGAGGGCATAGTTCAACGCTCTGGGTTTTGTCTGAACCGTGCCTTCAGGAACCGTCACGATCCGCATCCAACCGGGCAAATCGCTTTGTGCCAGCATATCATGGGTTTTCTGGTCGGATTTCTCCAATATCAGAAGCACATCAAGGCAGGCCTTTGGGTAGTCTAGCCGCTTCAGGCGGTTGACCAAGGAATTCGCGATGGCGTCTTCGTCGAACAACGGGACAAGTACAGACACGACCGGACGTTTTCCCAATCGGCGTGGCGCGGTTTCGTGCTGAAACTTAGGCGATTTAAGCGCGACGATGATCCGGAAGACTTGCGTAACGGCCAGAGCGCCGACGGCGATACTGACGAGGGACGCAAAGTAAACCTGCGGATAAAGAAACAGCGAAAGAATGTTCAGGCAGGCAAAGGCGGATGCGAGGGCTATAGACAGCGGGGATGTCATCGCAAAATCGCGGCAACTCAGGTCCTGTGGAACGCGCGTTTCTGCGCGTTCTGCCAAAGCTGTCCCATGACGTCGAATTATCAGACCTTCGATGTCTTCTTCGGTGGCGAGAGCCATCGCAGGCGCGATTCCCTTTTTTTCCAGTAAGGGTCGGCATGCGTCATAGCCAAATGGACTGCTAGCCGCGACAATCAAAAGGCCGTCTTGATAGGCCCAAGGAACGACGCCCAGTGTCAGGCAGGTTTCGGGGCTTAGCAGGCCGCCAACAGCCGGATCGGCGGGAAATGCCTTTGTATCAAGGGGTTTGATCCCAAAATTCTTAGCCGTTAAGCCAAGAACCTTTTTCGGCGTCGCAAGGTTTTCGGCAACCGCGACACGATCAAGCGTGACCCCACAGTCACGCGCGGTGACCATAGCATCCAGAACTTTGGGTTTGGGGATCGCGCCGTTTTCGATCAGAACCTTGCTGAAAGGACGGCGTTGTCGCCGGCCTTTGTCAGCAACAAAGTCGCGCGCTTTTAGTGGCTGGTCAAACTCATCTAAAGACATCGCCGTCTCCGTACCGCTTTGCGGTAGAAGACGGGAAAGTGCTTAACGGCGCGTTAACCGCCTAGATAGATTTAGGTCGCTTTTGCCATAGCGTCGGCAAAACGCTCGAACAGATAGAAGCTGTCCTGCGGGCCGGGGCTGGCTTCGGGGTGGTGCTGAACCGAGAAGACTGGCTTGTCTTTGATGCGCAGACCACAGTTCGATCCGTCGAACAACGACACATGCGTTTCTTCGACACCTTCCGGCAGCGTCTGGCTGTCCACAGCGAAACCGTGGTTCATCGACGTGATTTCGACCTTACCGGTCCCGATTTCCTTAACGGGGTGGTTTGCACCGTGGTGACCGTGGTTCATCTTGACCGTCTTCGCACCCAGCGCGAGCGCGAGCATCTGGTGACCAAGGCAAATGCCGAAGACAGGCAGGTCTTTTTCCAGAACGCCCTGAATCATCGGCACTGCATACTTGCCTGTTGCCGCCGGATCGCCCGGACCGTTCGACAGAAACACACCATCGGGGTTCAGTGCCAGCACGTCTTCTGCTGTTGCTGTCGCCGGAAGAACGGTCACGTCACAGCCGGCAGATGCAAGACAGCGCAGGATGTTGCGTTTTGCGCCATAGTCGATGGCGACGACCTTGTGCTTTGCATCGGTCTGACGTGTGTAGCCTTCGGGCCATGCCCAACGCATTTCATCCCAGCGATAGCTTTGTGCACAAGTCACGTCTTTGGCCAGATCAAGACCGGACAGGCCTTCGAAGGCACGGGCCTTTTGAACCAGTGCGTCAATTTCGAAAACGCCATCAGCACGGTGCGACAGGGCCACGTGGGGTGCGCCTTGCTGGCGGATCGCGCGGGTCAGGCGGCGTGTATCAACGCCACCGATCGCGATGCGACCACGGCTGGAGAGCCATTCGGACAGCTCCGACACTGCACGCCAGTTGGAAGATTGCGTGGGCATCCACTTAACAACCATGCCTGCGGCGACCGGATCACCGGTTTCGTCGTCTTCTGGGTTCACGCCGGTGTTGCCGATGTGCGGAAAAGTGAACGTCACGATCTGGCCCGCGTAGGACGGGTCTGTCATGATTTCCTGATAACCGGTCATGGCTGTGTTAAAGCACAACTCGGCGACGGTATCGCCTTCGGCGCCAAAGCCCTCTCCGTAAAAGATCGTGCCATCAGCAAGGGCGAGGCAAGCGGTGGGTTTTTTCGGTTGGGCAAGCGTCATGGCGCGACTCCTGTCAAAGGCCAAATTGCGCCTTACCTAAGAGTCGTAGCCCATAGGGTCAAGGCCACCTGTTGGCCTGATTCACAGCATTTTTAATACGGTTTGACGTTGCGGCGCTTTGTATTGCGCTATGGATATGCTTTGAGTAGAAGCAAGCTTTGCGAAATCACTGGGGATAGACCGCAAATGGATCTGCGTACGCGCATAAACACAGCGATGAAACAGGCGATGAAAGACAAAGACGCCGCCCGTTTGTCGACCGTGAGACTGATCAATGCCGCGATCAAAGACCGCGATATTGCCGCTCGTTCCGAGGGGAAAGAAAACGGGGTAGGTGAGGACGAAGTGCTCGCTATCCTTGGGAAAATGGTCAAGCAGCGCCGTGAAAGTGCCCGCACTTATGAAGAAGGCGGTCGTCTTGATCTGGCTGAACGCGAAGAGGCCGAGATGGTCGTGATCGAGGAATTCTTGCCGCGTCCGCTGTCTCAGGACGAAGTGGCCGCAGCACTGGATGAGGCCGTGGCCGAAGTGGGGGCAGAATCAATCCGCGACATGGGTCGTGTGATGGGTATTCTGAAATCCAAGTACACAGGTCAGATGGATTTCGGTGCCGTGGGCCCGATGGTCAAAGACCGTCTTTCTGCCTGAGTTGCTGAAAAAGAGATAAAGAAAGGGCCGCTTTGAAGCGGCCTTTTTTATTTGCGCTCTGTTCGTTTAAGCGCGCGCATCTGTGCACTGTCAGCTCGGAAAGTTCTGATCGATGCCGTCAAGTGTCGCTAGGTCAGAAATTTTGAACCGCTGCACAAAGCGCGTCTTAAAGCTAACGCGCCCGCGACGCTCGCCAAAGTTTTCGCCGTGGTTCAGCTCATACAGCACCATCGGTTCCGGTAGCGCAGTCAGGCGCAGTCCAGCCAATTTGGCAAGATAGGGGAACATGCGATGTTCATGCTGGGTCATTGCCTGAATGAACGGTGTGCTTTCTTTGATCTCGGGATCATACCGCAAGGCCACGCAGGACCCGCACAGCTTCCAGAATGATTTCCGAAGGGGCAGCGCAAGCGACGGACGCCCCGCAAGGGCGATGTCACCCGCAGCCGTGTCGCGCACGAATCCTTGTTCAACGAGATAGCCACCCTTGGCCTGAGTGCGCAACATGTGATCGACCGCACCTTTGTGCAGCAGGTCATCGGCATCAAAGCTCATGACGTATCCGGCGGGATCATTCGCGGCGTTCAGGCTGTCGGCTAGGTGATGCAGCTTGCGCCATTTGTCGTTGCCTTCGAACGGTTCATCGAAGGGCAGGTAGCTGATGCGCGGATCGTCGGGCAGAGGTGGCCGTTCCTGACAGCAGACAACAGCGCGCCAATTCGGATTGGTCTGGTCCAGAAAGCTTTGCAGCGTTCGGTTCAACCGGCCGGTCACAGCGTCCCAGTCGGTCACGTCCTTGGGCGACACGAGAGGGATCAGAAAAATGACCTGTTCAGCGAGAGGTTGGCTGTTCTGGTCTGCAAGAGCCGCGCGTAAGTTCAACGCGGAGATTTCAGAGACCTGCAATCCGTCCTCTTTGGCCACACTTTCGGGATCACCCAAGCGGGCCTTCATAAGCGTTTTGACGCGCTGGAGTTTTGGTGTTGCAGGGACCTGTGCCATTATTGGCGTGTAGCTTGCCGCAACCGGTCGTTCAACTCTGCATAAAGCGTCAAACGCTCTTCTTCTGTCAGAAAAGACCCGATTTCCACTTCGCGACCTGAGCCTGACAACGTGATGTAGTTCGGAACCGGACCTTCTTTGGGGTAAAGTGCGACCCGCACCCAGTAGGTGTTGCAATCCCATTCCTGTTCAGCACCCTTAGCCGAACGGTGAAGCAGATGGGTGTTGTCTGGCGTGATGGTCAAAACCTCAAGGATTTGCCGGTCGCGATCATTGCGCCTGAGGGCATAGTAGACCCCTGCCAAAGTGATCATCAGAAACGGCAAAAGCCCCCACAACAGCTTGGTCCCCAACAGGCCGTAAAGCGGCACGGTGAACAGCAGGTAGGTGATCAGAATGAACGCGGCAAACCCCTTGGGCGGCAGGGACTGGTGCGGCCAAAGCCGAAGTTCCTGCGCGGGGTGTGACGCTGTGTTTTCAGACCAAGAGTAAGGCATGCCGCGAAAGTAATCTTTTGGGCGTCCAAGGCCAGAGGCAAGGTGTCTCAGATCATGCAGTTTTTTGCAGGCCTGCAAAGAAAAAGCCCCGCAAAACTGCGGGGCTTTCTTTTGGTCAGGTCAGGCACTTAGTGCGCGTGGCCTTTGTCCCAGTCTTCCTGCTTCGGAAGCTGCTCGAACGTGTGCTCGGGCGGCGGGGAAGGCAGGGTCCATTCCAGCGTATCCGCGTATTCGTTCCACGGGTTGTTCCGTGTTTCCTTACGGCCGGCGAAGACCGAGTAGAAGATCACGCCGAAGAAGAAGATGAACGAAGCGAAGGACAGGAATGCGCCGATGCTCGATACATAGTTCCATGTGGCGAATGCCTCGGGATAGTCGATGTAACGACGCGGCATGCCCTGACGACCCAGGAAGTGCTGCGGGAAGAACGTCAGGTTCGCACCAATGAAGAACGCCCAGAAGTGCAGCTGACCAGCCCACTCGGGGTACATGCGGCCTGTCATTTTCGGCAAGTAGAAGTAGATGCCCGCGAAGATGGCGAAAACAGCACCCAGCGACATTACGTAGTGGAAGTGTGCAACCACATAGTATGTGTCGTGGTAGGCGCGGTCGATACCAGCCTGCGACAGTACGATGCCTGTAACGCCACCAACGGTGAAGAGGAACAGGAAGCCGAAGGCCCACAGCATCGGTGTTTTGAACTCGATCGAGCCGCCCCACATTGTGGCGATCCACGAGAAAATCTTAACACCTGTCGGTACCGCGATAACCATCGTTGCCAGCATGAAGTAGGACTGCTGCTGCAGCGACATGCCAACTGTGTACATGTGGTGCGCCCATACGACGAAGGAAAGACCCCCTGTCGCGAATGCTGTGTATAGCACTGTTTTATAACCGAACAACTTTTTTCGGGAAAAAACGGTGATGATATCAGCCACAATACCCAAGGTTGGAAGCAACACC
>CATNDK010000133.1 GCA_950096585.1 Thalassococcus halodurans
CCACCTTTTCTGGATCGCGGGTGTTCCATGCATTCTCCGCCATGCGGACTTTTGTCACCGCCTCATCATAGGTAAAGGGCGGCACGGGTGCTCGGGTCATTTGTGTCTTGCCTTACAGTCGATGTGGCCGCGCAAAGGGAGATGCCCAGCGCGGCCGGAACAGTTTTTACCAGCTGTTGTAGCCAAGGTATTTGCCGGACATCTCGATCTTGACGCGATCGCCCTTGGGGTTCTCCACCCGGGTGATCTGCATATCGAAGTCGATGGCCGACATAATGCCGTCGCCGAATTTTTCGTGAATCAGTGCCTTGATCGTGGGGCCGTAGACGCCGACGATTTCATAGAGGCGGTAGATACAGGGATCGGTGGGCACGGTCTGTTCCCACACTTTGGTGGGGCTTTCTTCCAGAACGGATGCCGCCTCTTGCGGCAAGCCCAGCGCAGTGACCAGCGCAGCCGCCTTATCGGCAGGCATCGCGTTCATCCCCATACAGGCGGAATGCGTCCACACAGGGGACATATCAATTTTCTCGGCGATCCCCTCCCAAGTCAGCCCTGCGGTTTTCTTGGCCGACAGGATCATCATTGTGACATCTTCTTTTGTCATCATTTCCATGGATAGATTGTCCTTCATCGTCTTCTTCCTTTGATCGGCTTAGGTATTCACGGCCCGAAGCGGGGCCGATGGCACGGGGTCCTCCTCAGACCCTGTTTTGTCGATACGGATGGTTTCGGGTGCCTTGGGCGTTTCGCCTTCGCGCTTACCCGCCAGTTCTTTGGACCGCTGCCCAAGGAACTGCACCAGATGGTTCCGGATCGCATAGTAGTTGGGATGTTCCACAATCTCGGTTCTAGACCGTGGTCGCGGAATGGTGATTTCAACGGACTCGGCGACCTGCGCATAGGGGCCGTTGGTCATCAGCAGGATGCGGTCCGCCAACAGAATGGCTTCGTCGATATCGTGGGTGATCATGAACACGGTCTGTTCCGTGCCCCCCCAGATTTTCAGAAGCTCGTCCTGAATGGTCCCCCGTGTCAGCGCATCAAGCGCACCAAAGGGTTCGTCCAGCAACAACAGCTTTGGCTCATTCGCGAAGGCACGGGCAATAGACACCCTCTGGCGCATCCCCCCTGACAGCTGGCTGGGTTTGCGATGGATCACATCCCCTTCCAGCCCCACCATGGCGAGGAACTTCTTCGAGTGTTCAAGAACCTTCTGCTTGCTCCAGTCCTTATAACGGGCCGCGACCCCAAAGCTGACGTTCTTCAGGCTCGATAGCCAAGGCAGTAGCGAATAGTTCTGAAACACCACACCGCGATCAAGGCTGGGACCCGACACTTCGAACCCGTCCATCTTGACGACACCCGAGGTGGGCTCGGCCAATCCGGCAAGGATGTTCATGATTGTGGACTTACCACAGCCAGAGTGGCCAAGGATCACGACGAACTCACCCTTTTCGATACCGAAGTTGGCGTTCTCGAAAACTGTCAGATCACCCCCCTGCCCGTCAGGATAAATCTGGGTCAGGTTTTCGATGGATAGAAATGGTTTGGACATGGTGATCCCCTTATTCCACGTAGGCCACAGCGCGCTGCAGGGCGCCAAAGGCAAGGTCCAGGATCATGCCAACCACACCGATCATCAGGATCGAGAAGATCACAGATGTCAGATCAAGGTTGTTCCATTCATTCCAGACGTAATAGCCGATGCCCGTACCACCGACCAACATCTCGGCGGCGACGATCACCAACCACGCAATCCCGATCGAGATACGCATACCCGTCACAATGGTCGGCGCAGCGGCTGGCAGGATCACGGTGAAGGCGGTCTTCAAGTAGCCCAGTTCATGGGTACGGGCGACGTTCACCCAGTCCTGGCGCACGTTGGCGACACCAAAGGCGGTGTTCAGCAACATGGGCCAGATCGAACAGATAAAGATCACGAAGATCGCGCTGGCCTCAGAGTCCTGAATGATAAACAGCGCAAGCGGCATCCATGCCAACGGTGATATCGGGCGCAGCACCTGAATGAACGGGTTGAACGCCTTATAGGCCACTTGGCTCATTCCGATCAGGAAGCCCAAGGGAATAGCGATCAGCGCGGCCATGATGTAGCCCGTCAGAACCCGATAGATCGAATACCCGATCTGGATACCGATCCCCTTGTCATTGGGGCCTGCGTCATAAAACGGGTTGCTCAATTGCTCCCACGCTTTGGCGATCACCTGACTGGGTGGCGGCACACCGGCCTTGGGCGCACCGCCGCCAGTCAGACGTTCGTATTCGGTCAGTTCGGCGGCGGCCTTTTGTGCGGGGATGGCGGCCTCCCAGATCAGGAGGCCAACCACCAGCATCACCACCGACAAAACCGCTGCCCGTTGATTGACAGAGAGATTGTCGAACATGGCTTAGCCCTTCCCAATAGCAAAGCTGGATACGTAGCCAGCCGGATCAGCAGGATCGAAGGTTTTGCCCATGATCGTGTGGGATTTGTAGGTAACATCCGGCGCCTCATAGCCCAGATCGTTCATCACCTTCTTACAGTCAGCCGCCAGATAGACCTGTTCCGCCACTGCTTTGTAATCCACATCCCCTTCGATATAGCCCCAACGCTTCATCTGGGTCAGGATCCACACGCCCATCGAATGCCACGGGAACGGATCGAAATCGATGCGGTCGGGCACCTTCTGCACCTCTCCCAGACCATCGGGATACGTCCCTGTCAGAACCTGTTCGATGACAGGCACCGGCTGGTTCAGATAGTTGGTCGGTGCAATCGCCTCGGAAATCTCTTTCCGGTTAGCAGGGTTCGACGCGTATTGGGTTGCATCAATGATCGACTTCAGCAGAGCGCCGTATGTGTTGGGCAGTTCCGTTGCAAAGGACATCGGTGCGGCAAAGGCACAGCATGGGTGACCTTCCCAGATGTCTTTGGTCAGTGTGTGGATAAAGCCGATGCCTTCCCAAACAGCACGCTGGTTGAACGGATCGGGCGACAGATAGCCATCAAGGTTACCAGCACGCAGGTTCGCTACCATCTCGGGCGGCGGAACAACTCGAATCTGGATATCAACATCAGGGTCCAGACCGAATTCAGCCACGTAGTAACGCAGCAGGAAGTTGTGCATCGAATATTCGAACGGCACACCAAAGGTGAAGCCCTTCCACTGTGTCGGGTCACGCTTGTCCAGATGTTCGTTGGACAGAACGATCGCCTGACCGTTGATGTTTTCGACCGCGGGCATGATATACGGTTCGGCCACAGACCCCGCGCCAAGCGTCATCGCCAGCGGCATCGGTGTCAGCATGTGACTGGCGTCATATTCGCCGGACAGCGATTTATCACGCGCCACCGCCCAACCGGCAGTTTTGATAACCTGCGCGTTCAGGCCGTAGCGTTCGTAAAAGCCCATCGGCTGCGCCATGATAATGGGCGTCGCACAGGTGATCGGAACAAAGCCGATGTTCAGATCGGTCTTCTCGGGCGGGCCGAGTTCATCAAGGATAGCGGCCTTCGCCTGTTCCAGTGGAAACACCGAGGCAAGCGCAGCCGCCATCGTCGTGCCGCCGAACATCCCCATGAAAGACCGGCGCGACAGATCGTTGTGACCGAACACGGACCGGACAACGGCGCTTTCTACCGCGCGCTCCAGCATTTGGTCCGAAGACATCGCATCAGGTTCGGGCGTCTTGATGCTGGTTGAACAATGATCGCATCCACAGTCCGCGCCGTGCCGCAGATCGGATTTGTCCGAGAACGGATTTCCTAAGCTCTTCGTCGTCATAACTTCCCCTTTGCTGTTGATTGCAGCCATCATGGAAGCTGATCAGAGGAAGAAACATGGAGCTGCACAAAATTTAACCAAATACATTTATAATCTTAATTTCAATTACTTAACTCAACTACGCCACCATAAATAATTACGATATATCGTAATTTACGAAATCTCGTATTGCCGCGCGCTCTGCAGCGCAGAACTTTGACGGCATGCTTGATGCTTTGACCAATTCTGATTCTGTGCTGCAGGCTTTGCCAGAGGCCGCGGTTTTGCTTGATCCAGACAAGGATCGCATCATTGCTGCCAACAAACGCGCCATCGCGCTGCTCGAGATTCCGGACAGCAATGACCTTTCGTTTTCGTCCCTTATTGGTGACGATCTTCCTAACTTTCTGGTCTTCGTCGATGAAATTGCACACCGCAAAGAGGCATGGACCAGAAACGTCCGGATATCTTCTTGCACAGGCAAACCCCTCCGTTGTGAACTTCGGGGGACGCTTGCGGATGAAAGCAAGGCGCTGTTGCTGACCTTGATTGATCTGGACGAACTGGACCGTCACGAACAAGCCACCGAAACCGCAAACCTCCATCGCTCGGGCCTGTCGGCCTGGAAGCGCGCCGAAGGTTTTTTCACCGAACTGGAACGACAAAACCAACTGATCCTGAATGCCGCCGGCGAAGGCATCTATGGCATCAACGCCGAGGGCAAATGCACCTTTGTGAACCGTGCGGCGCAAGAAATGCTCGGGTGGACCGCAGAGGACCTGTACGGGCGCGAAATCCATTCGGTCATGCACCATCACCACCTGAACGGCGACGTCTATCACGCACATGATTGCCCGATCTACCGGTCCTTCCGCTTTGAACAGGTACACAGGATCGAGGACGAGGTGTTCTGGCGCAAGGATGGCCGCCCTATTCGCGTCGAATATGTCTCGACCCCGATTTATGACCAACAGGTTCTGGCAGGTGCCGTGGTCATCTTCCGCGACATCACCGAGCGGAAGGAAAACGAACAGAAACTGCGGGCCGCTTTGGATCAGATCGAGGAACTGCGCGACCGGCTGGAGCAGGAAAACGCCTACCTGCAAGAAGCCATCATTTCCGAACGCGCGCACCACGATATTATCGGCACCTCGCCTGCGGTTCAGCAACTGCTGGCGAAAATCGAACTGGTGTCCAAAACCAACGCCAACGTGATGATCACCGGAGAGGCTGGAACGGGAAAGGCGCTTGTTGCCTCTGCCCTGCACAAAGACAGCGAACGGCGCAGACGCCCCTTGATCCATTTCAAATGCGGTTCTGTTGCCGCAGATGCGACCGATGCGGAATTGTTCGGACAGATGCGCGGCGCATTTCCCGGGGCTTTGCGCGACAAACCCGGCAAGTTGGAACTGGCGCATGGCGGGACGCTTTTTCTGGATGATATCACGGAACTACCATTGGACACCCAAGGGCAGATTCTGGACGCCTTGCAACGCGGTAAAGTCCGGCGTCTTGGCGCGCTAGAGCCGCGTGACATCGACATCCGCCTGATATCGGCGTCATCCGCAGATCTGGAACGCGAAGTAGCCGCTGGTCGTTTTCCGCGAGGACTTGTATTTCCACTTGAACGTCTTTCCGATCCACTGCACGCCGCTGCGTGACAGACCTGACGACATACCCGCGCTTGCCAATCACCTTCTGGACATCGCGTGCAAACGCCTGTCGCGACGCAAACCGCGTGTTACTGAGGCCGTCATGAGCCGTTTGATGTCGTATCAATGGCCCGGAAACGTGCGCGAATTGCGCAACGTGATCGAGCGTGCGGCAATCGTTTCGACCGGTGATAAACTGATCTTGGAACTGTCCAGTGGTGCCACTCTGGGCAGCAAATCGGTGGGTCAAATCCTGACCGACGCCGAAATGCAGGGCGCGATGCGCAGCAATATTGTCGCAGCCTTACGCGCGACAAAGGGCAAAGTATCCGGTCGGAATGGCGCCGCCGAACTATTAGCTTTGCAGCCTACTACATTGTATTCACGCATAAAAAAGCTGAACATAACCCCATCAGATTGGACCTAGGCGAAACCTGGTCTAGCTGATTACGCGAAATGTCGCAGCACCCCGTCGCGGCGCAATTGTCGCAGAGACGTTCAAATATCCCCAAGACTATCTAGCTCACCAACCAAACAGGATTGGAGCAGTTTTATGCTTGAAGGATTGACCGCAGAAACATTGGCACGGGCGCAGTTTGCGTTCACCGTGTCGTTTCACATCATCTTTCCGGCCTTCTCGATTGGCCTTGCCAGCTATCTGGCGGTTTTGAACGGTTTGTGGCTCAGGACACGCGACACGACCTATCTTAACTTGTTCAACTACTGGAAAAAAATCTTTGCCGTCGCGTTCGGCATGGGCGTCGTTTCAGGCATCGTGATGTCCTATCAGTTCGGTACGAACTGGTCGGTCTTCTCGGACAAGACCGGCCCCGTTCTCGGGCCGCTTATGGCCTATGAGGTGCTGTCGGCGTTCTTCCTTGAGGCTGGCTTTCTGGGCATCATGCTGTTTGGCCGCGAAAAGGTTGGCGAAAGGCTGCATATGTTTGCGACAGCCATGGTTGCCTTCGGCACGCTGATGTCGGCCACTTGGATTCTGAGCGTGAACAGCTGGATGCAAACCCCCGTGGGATATAGCATTTCCGAAAACGGCCAGTTCTATCCCGAAGACTGGTTCCAGATCATCTTCAACCCGTCCTTCCCCTATCGCCTTGTCCACATGGTTCTGGCTGCCTACCTGACGACGGCCTTCGTTGTCGGCGCGACTGGCGCGCTTCACCTGCTACGAGACTGCACCAAGCCTGAATCGCGTCGTATGTTTTCTATGGCGATGTGGATGGCTGTGATCGTTACACCGATCCAGATCTTTGCTGGCGACATGCACGGCCTGAACACGCTGGAACATCAGCCTGTGAAAGTCATGGCGATGGAAGGTCACTATGACAGCCACCCCGACGGCGCGCCGCTGATCCTGTTCGGCATCCCGAACGAGGAAGAAAAGCGCATCGATTATGCCATCGAAATCCCGAAGGCGAGCTCGCTGATCCTGAAGCACGACCTGAACGCACCTTTGGCGGGCCTCGACACCATTCCCGATGACGAAGAGCCCCCCGTGGCAATCGTGTTCTATTCGTTCCGTGTGATGGTCGGCTTGGGCTTTGCCATGCTTCTGATCGGTGGCTGGAGCCTTCTGGCCCGCATCAAGGGCAAACTGTACGACGCGCCGCTGCTGCACCGTGCCGTACTGGTCATGGGACCGTCAGGCTTTATCGCCGTTCTCGCAGGCTGGATCACAACCGAGGTCGGTCGCCAGCCCTATACCGTCTATGGCCTGCTGCGCACCTCGGACAGTCTGGCGCCGATTGATGCCCCTGCTGTGGCGACGTCGCTTCTGGCATTCATCGTGGTTTACTTCTTCGTCTTTGGCGCAGGCACCTACTACCTGCTGCGCCTTATGAACGCCTTTGTGCCGCAAAAGGACGCCGACTTCTCGGACGGTCCGACCCGCGCCGCAGGCATCACGCCTTCGACGCAACTGTCCAACTCTCCCGCCGAATAAGGAGCCGTTGTTATGATTTTTGATCTTGCCAATATCTGGGCGGCCCTGATTGCCTTTGCCGTTCTGACCTACGTCATTCTGGACGGCTTCGACCTCGGGATCGGCATTCTGTTTCCCTTCGCCAAAAGCGAACACGAACGGGATGTGATGATGAACACGGTCGCCCCTGTCTGGGACGGCAACGAAACATGGTTGGTGCTGGGTGGCGGTGGTTTGTTTGCCGTGTTCCCGCTGGCCTATGCAGTCGTGATGCCCGCGCTGTATATGCCGATCATCATTATGCTTCTGGCACTGGTATTCCGCGGCGTGGCCTTTGAATACCGTTGGAAGACAAAACGCTGGAAACACGTCTGGTCCATCGCCTTTTTTGCCGGATCGCTGGTCGCGACCTTTACGCAAGGCATCGCTTTGGGCGCGTTGGTGCAAGGTATCGAGGTCGAGAACCGCGCATACGCAGGCGGTTGGTTTGACTGGCTGACACCGTTTTCGATCCTGACAGGCGTTGCGCTTGTGGTGGGTTACACGCTGTTGGGCGCAACGTGGCTTCACATGAAGACCAGCGGCGAACTGCAATCCCGTCACACGGCCATGTCTTGGCCTCTGGCAATCGGAACCCTGGCGCTAATTGGCGTGGTCTCGATCATGACGCCGTTTCAGGATCCGGTTTACTTCGAACGTTGGTTCACATTGCCGACAGCCGCGTGGTCGTCACTGGTGCCTTTCGTTCTGTTCCTGCTGTCTTGGATCATGTTCTGGGGCCTGAAGAAGA
>CATNDK010000134.1 GCA_950096585.1 Thalassococcus halodurans
GTGGTGTCATTCCGTTCGTGATCATTCAGGTCGTTGGTCTGGCAATCTTGTGGTTCTTCCCAAGCATCGTGACCATCGTTCCGGATCTGATGCCGAACTGATCGGAGCCTTATTCAAAACAACAAAAGGCCGCCTGAGAGGGCGGCCTTTTTGTTTGAGTTCAATCGTCCAAAAATCGGAACGATTGCCAATCAGCCTGTTTGAATTTGAAAAATGGGCGGCTTATCCGCGCGTGTCAGGAAGCGAGATATTCGCGACTTGTTCAGCGATAGGATCGGTCGAAAGGGGGTGCGTTTCCGCGCCGTAGTCATCGCGGTCTTTCATCACCTGCCAACGCCCCTGACGGAACAGCTGCAGGCCGGTGAAGTTGGCCTTGTACCCCATCTTTTGCGATCCGGGCACCCAATAGCCCAGATAGACGTAAGGAAGGCCCGCTTCGCGCGCGATTTCGATGTGATCCAGGATCATATAGGTGCCAAGGCTCTGCTTGGGCACGTTGGGTTCGTAGAACGAATAAACCATCGACAGACCATCTGATAGAACATCGGTCAGGCAGACGGCCTCGAGGTCTTTGGTTTCGCGATCCTGATACTCGATCACGCGGCTGCGGATGGGTGTTTCTTCGACCATGGCGGCGAATTCGAACACATCCATATCTGCCATGCCGCCATCGGCGTGACGGGCATCCAGATAGCGCCGGAACAGGGAATACTGTTCCTCGGTGGCCCAGGGACTCATAGTGTTGCGGCGCAGATGGGCGTTGCGTTTCAGCGTGCGCTTCTGGCTTTTGGACGGTTTGAACTTGGCCACTTCGATGCGGGCCGACAGACAGGCCGCACATTCCGAACAGGACGGGCGGTACAAAACGTTCTGCGAGCGACGGAAACCCTGTTGCGACAGGCTGTCATTCAGCTTTTCTGCCTGCTCGCCCTGTAGCGCCGTAAACAGCTTCCGTTCCAGCCGGTCAGGCAGGTACGGGCACGGCTGTGGGGCCGTGACATAGAACTGTGGCGCAAGTGGCAGCGAGTGGCGCATTTTATAAGACCTGTCGTCTCTTGTGACGGAACCGTAACAACGAAAACCCACCGCGCCAAGACCCCAACGCAACAGCGTCGGGGTCGCCCGGCAGGGAGGGTTGGCTTAGCCCGTGATTTGAACAGTGCCAAGCCCCGGACGGCGGATTTATCCGCGCTTGTTGATCATAACGGTTCCAAGCGCCAAATCGCTTAGTCCCTGACCGCGTTCCGTTGTCACCATCAGCAGGACAGAGGCCAACTGGATGATCGCGGTTGTAACGGACAGCGTGTAGCCAGCGGTGTGCAGGAAGGCCATTCCGCCGTCCAGACGGTCACCGTCTGCATCACGCAATTCGATGGCCATCATCCGCATGCCCCAAGTGGCCGAGCCGGTGGAAATGGTGACCCAGCGGTAGACAAAGCTGACCATCAGCCACAGGAAGGGCAGGAAGAACAGTCCCACGAATGCGGTCATGATAACCACGGGGACCAAAAGGGCTGCGACCAGAACCGCGTCGATGACCCAGGCCACGGCCCGTTTGATCACCACGCCGTCGTAAAATTCGGGCTGACGAACCGGATCGGGCAGGTGGTTCATTTCATAGTCGGTTGTGCGGTACATGCTGTCCTCTCAAAATCATTCCGCTGGAATGGCGGGGCCGGTATTGGCCCCTGACCGTTTTCAGATGCGCTTAGGCGTCTTCGGTTTCAACCGTTTTCGCCTTGGTGGCGCGGTCTTCCATAAACTGGTCGAACTCGGCCTTGTCACGGGCGTCGCGCAGGCGCTTCAGGAACTCTTCGAACTGCTGCTGTTCATCTTCCAGACGACGCAGCGTTTCTGCCTTGTAGCTGTCAAAGGCCGAGTTGCCCGAGGGGCGCATGGCCGAGAAGCCGGATTTAAAGTGGTTTGCTTGTTTGCGTTTGCTGCATCCGAACATGCGTTTGCTCCAGATCATGTAAAAGAGAAGGGCGAGTCCAACGGGCCAGAAGAAGATAAAGCCAAGGACCATTGCGGCGATCCATGCGCCTTTGCCTTTGCTGTCCAGCCATGCCTCCGCCCGCCGGAGCCAGCCGGGATGGGCGGTCAGCGAAGACGTTGTGTCGGTATATGTCATAGTGGTCTCCGGTGTGGTTATCGATCAATGTGAACGCTTTTCACATTCAATAGATCGGGACCGGATGGCTGGGTTTCAATGGTTAATGTGAAAGTTTTTTACATTAACTTAATTTATGCAATAAAATCAGTAATTTTCGCACCGGAAATCTTTTCCAGAACGGTTGGGGAAATGCCGAAAACATGCCGTGGGGTGCCCGCGGCCCCCCAAACTTCGCTGAAGTCCAACAGGCGCGGGTCCATCCATGCGCGGATCGGCGACA
Organism: Thalassococcus halodurans; assembly: GCA_950096585.1. GTDB lineage: Bacteria > Pseudomonadota > Alphaproteobacteria > Rhodobacterales > Rhodobacteraceae > Thalassococcus > Thalassococcus halodurans_A. The sequence goes on from CATNDK010000134.1 coordinate 2,394, forward strand.
GATGTCCGATGGGTGCAACGCCACCAATAGCAAAGCCGGTATGCGACCGGATCACCTGAGCGTCCGATTTGCCCAAAGCCGTTCCGGAGACTTCCGAGGCTTTGTTGATATCCACCTTGTTGCCTCCGGCTGTAAGAAACAACACAGGCAGGCCGGTGTCTTCGGCCTGAAAAATGATCGACTTGGCGATCTGGTCCAATTCGCACCCAACTGAGGCAGCAGCCTCAGCGGCTGTTCGTGCTTGTCCGACCTCAAGGATGTTCGGCACCAACCCGTGGCTTTCCAAGGCGGCTTTCACGCGTTTCAGGCTCTTGCTCATGTCTGCTCCTATTTCGGGGACCGTGATGGGAATTTTCCACAACTGCAAGGGGGCCTGCCCACTTGTCACCGGACCGCGCCCGTGACCATGCTGCGAATATGAGACTCAGTAATGCCATCACCCGCATGCCGCGCCCGTTTACCAAAGGGCACCTTGGGGATTTCCAGCAAGCCGTTCCATGGGCAAGCGGAGATATCTTTGATCTTTTGCAAGGTACGGCGGGGTCCAGCCCCTATTTGCACGGGTTGATCTTGAAAGAGGCCGCATGGCTGGAAAGCGCGCTGGATGATCTGGATGGTGCTTTGCCGGCTGTCTTTGCCGCGCTTCGGGAAGGACCGGTTGATAAACGTGCCGCCGATTTGCGGATTGCGAAACGCCGCGTGGCGCTTCTGACGGCTTTGGCGGATTTGTCCGGCGCTTGGCAGTTGGAACAGGTAACAGGGGCCTTGTCGGATTTTGCCGATCTGGCCGTCCAACTGGCGATCGAGGCAACCGTCGGGGCCGAAATCCGGCGCGGTAAAATCCCGGGTGCGACTGAGGATGACATCGGCACCGGGGCAGGGCTTGTGGCCTTGGCGATGGGCAAAATGGGGGCAGGGGAACTTAACTATTCCTCGGACATCGACCTGATATGTCTCTTCGATGAAACCCGCTTTGACCGAGACGATTTTCTGGATGCCCGCGCAGGCCTGATCAAAGCCACGCGCAACATGTCCAAGATGCTGAACGATCTGACAGCCGAAGGCTATGTGTTCCGCACCGATTTGCGTTTGCGCCCCGATCCGGCGGTGACGCCTGTCTGTGTGTCCATGGACGCGGCCGAGCATTATTATGAAAGCCTCGGGCGCACATGGGAACGCGCCGCGTACATCAAAGCGCGGGCGGCTGCGGGGGATATCAAGGCAGGTGAACAGTTCCTGAACACCATCCGCCCGTTCGTCTGGCGTCGCCATCTGGATTTCGCTGCTATTCAAGACGCCCACGACATGCGCCTGAAAATCCGCGAACACAAAGGGCTGGGCGGGCCGATCACGCTGGACGGTCACAACATGAAGCTGGGTCGTGGCGGTATCCGCGAGATCGAGTTCTTCACCCAGACTCGCCAGTTGATCTCGGGCGGGCGTGATCCAGATCTGCGGGTCAGGGGCACGGTCGACGGCCTGCGTGTTTTGACAGCCAAGGGCTGGGTGCCACAAGACGCCTCGGACAAGCTGATCGAACACTACCGTGCGCACCGCGAGGTCGAACACCGGGTACAGATGATCCAAGATGCCCAGACCCACGATCTGCCGCGTTCACCCGACGGTTTTGAGCGTTTGGCAGCATTGTCCGGTCTGGATGTGGATGACATGAAACGGGATATTTCCCAACGTTTGGAAGAGGTTCACGCCCTAACTGAAAGCTTTTTCGCGCCTGATGCGACGGCTGCAAAGCCCGATGAAGACGAGGATACCTTCGGTGAAAAGCTGATTGCCCGCTGGCCCAGCTATCCCGCTATGCGATCATCGCGTGCGACCGAAATTTTCGAACGCTTGCGGCCCGACATCGTGCGGCGATTGAAAGCCTCCGCGCGGCCGGATGAGGCGTTGGTCGCCTTTGATGGCTTCCTCGCAGGGCTTCCTGCTGGTGTTCAGCTATTTTCCCTGTTCGAAGCTAATCCCCAGCTTGTGGATCTGTTGATTGACATCGTGACCATGTCGCCCGAACTGGCGCGTTATCTGTCGCAAAACGCACGCGTGTTTGACGCAGTTCTGGGCGGCGATTTTTTTGCGCCTTGGGTAGGTGTGGAAAAACTAACCGCTGATCTGACCGAGGCGCTGGAGAGCGAAAAGGATTACGAACGCAAACTGGACGCATCGCGCCGTCATGGGAAGGAATGGCATTTCCGGATCGGCGTGCATCTGTTGCGCGGGTTGATCACCGCAACGGAGGCCGCAGCGCAATACGCGGAACTGGCCGAAGCAACGCTTGCCAGCCTGTGGCCCGTTGTCGTGGCAGAATTCGCCCGCAAATACGGCCCACCGCCGGGTAAGGGCGCAACCGTGATCGGCATGGGCAGCCTAGGCGCAGGGCAAATGCATGCGCGGTCTGATCTGGATGTGATCGTGATCTACGATGCGGATGGGGCCGAGATGTCCGATGGTCCGAAATCCCTGAGCGTTCGGCCTTATTTCGCGCGGTTAACGCAGGCTTTGGTCACGGCGGTCACTGCGCCCATGTCCGAAGGACGGATTTACGAGATCGACATGCGTCTGCGCCCATCCGGCAATCAGGGGCCAGTGGCGACCAGCCTGACGTCATTCAAAGACTACCAGAAAAATCAGGCATGGTTGTGGGAACATCTGGCGCTGACCCGCGCGCGTGCCGTTGCAGGCGAGGTGGCGCTTGGCCAAGAGGTGATGGCCTTCCGCGATGAGCTGCTGTCGCAGTCGCAAGACCGCGCAAAGGTGCTGAAAGAAGTGTCCGATATGCGTGACCGCATAGCGCAGGCCAAAGGCGATGGCAGTATCTGGGACTTCAAGATCGGGCGCGGCAAGATGCAAGAGATCGAACTGCTATCCCAGGCTGGCGCGTTGTTGTGCACTGGCGCGCCGCCCGCCAACGTGGCCTTGTCGCTGAAATCGGCTGCTGAGTGCGGATGGCTTGATCCGGACACGTCCCAGCATCTGGCCGAGACCTACAAGAAACTTTGGGCCCTTCAGTGTGGGACAAAGCTTTTGAGCGGCGAGCAAATTGATCCCGAGCAGATCGCGGAAAGCTCGGCGCAGTTCTTGTGCCGGCTGGCAGGTGCTTCTGATTTCCAGGAACTCGAAGCAACACTGAGAGTGGCAGTTGAAACAGCGGCGCAGATGATTGATCAATCACTGCAAGCGGCAGAGGGCTAGGGCATGAACAAAGGTGACACAGTAGATCCGCGCGGATTGATCGCGGAAAGCTATGCAATCGAGGGCATTTCCATCGAGGATTGCCGTACGATCTTTATGGATTGGGCCCTAAGCCATCCTGTGGACAGTGACACAGGCGAGCTGATCAAGCAGTTGATTGAGCGCCATGGGCAGGACGATCATCCGATGACGCAAGTGCTGCGCGAAGGATTAGGCGGCATGCAGGCGCCACGCCGCCGTGGCGGGTGGCGCAGCAGACCGCGGAACTGATCAGGAAACAGGCAGGCTCGCTGCTTCGCGGGCCAGTTCTTCAATCGCCTTCCAGTCACCAGCCGCGACCAGATTGGCGGGTGCGACCCAGCTGCCGCCAGCGCAAAGCGTGTTCGACAGCGACAGGTAATCATTCGCGTTCTTCAGTGACACACCACCGGTCGGGCAGAATTTAACCTGCGGCAGCGGGGCACCGATGGCCTTGAGCGCGGGCGCGCCGCCGTTTGCTTCGGCGGGGAAGAATTTCTGAACGGTGTAGCCGCGTTCCAGAAGACGCATCACTTCGGACGATGTTGCAGCACCGGGAAGCAGGGGCAGACCTGCCTCTTCACATGCGGTCAGGATCGCGTCTGTGGCACCGGGTGACACACCAAAAGTTGCACCTGCGGCTACAGCTGCTTCCACATCGGCTTTGGTCAGCAACGTACCCGCGCCGACGCGACCACCTTCAACCTTGGCCATCTCGCGGATCACGTCCAGCGCGGCATCGGTGCGCAGTGTCACTTCCAGAACCGGTAGGCCGCCCGCGACCAGTGCCTCGGCCAAGGGGCGGGCCTTGCTTGCGTCTTCGACGACCAGCACAGGGATGATCGGCGCCAGACGGCACAGTTCTTCGTTACGTTTGCTTGCTTCCTGAGGGGTGATCATAGGTTCTGTCCCAAATGTATTGTGCAATTAGACGACGACGCCCGCGCCGTTCGAGGCAAGGCCAACATTGCGGCGGAAGACCTCGAACAACTCGCGGCCTACGCCGTGGCCGTTGTCAGACAGGTTGGCGGACACAGGCGCGCGGCTGTCGAAATCTTCGGCCAGACAGGGGATTTCGCCTTTCACGGCGTCCACGCGAATGATGTCACCATCACGCACACGGGCCAGCGGGCCGCCGGCAGCGGCTTCGGGTGAAATATGGATGGCAGAGGGCACCTTGCCGGACGCGCCGGACATACGGCCATCGGTGACAAGGGCCACTTTCAAACCGCGATCTTGCAAAACAGCAAGTGTCGGTGTCAGTGAATGCAATTCCGGCATCCCGTTGGCCTGCGGGCCTTGGAAACGGACAACAACAACGGTGTCTTCTGTGAATTCGCCATTTTTGAAGGCTGTTTTCACGTCTTCCTGATCGTGGAAGATACGCGCTTTTGCCTCGATCACATGGCGTTCAGGGGCAACGGCCGAAATCTTCATCATGCCGTGGCCAAGATTGCCGTACAGCTGTTTCAGGCCGCCTGTCGGCTGGAACGGATCAGAGGCGGAGCGCAGGATTTTGTCGTTCTGGCTTTTGCCATCGCCGTCTTCATAGACCAGTTCGCCGTCCTTCAGCTTGGGCTCTTTGGTGTACAGCGACAGGCCGTCACCGGCGACGGTTTTCACGTCGTTGTGCAGCAGGCCTTCGGACAGCAAATCCCCAATCATGTAGGACAGACCGCCTGCGGCATGGAAGTGGTTCACGTCGGCCAGACCGTTCGGATAAACCTTGGCCAGCAGCGGTGTGACGTTTGAGATGTCGTCGAAATCTTCCAGTTCCAGCGCGATACCGGCTGCGCGGGCCATCGCGGGCAGGTGCAGCACAAGGTTGGTGGACCCACCTGTTGCCATCAGACCAACCAAGCCATTCACAAATGCCTTGGCATCGAGAATGTCGCTGACAGGGCGGTAGTCATTGCCAAGAGCGGTGATCTCCAATGCGCGCTCGGTGCCTGCCTTGGTCAATGCGTCACGCAACGGCGTATTGGGGTTCACAAATGATGCACCCGGCAGGTGCAGACCCATGAACTCCATCAACATCTGGTTCGAGTTTGCCGTACCGTAGAACGTGCACGTGCCCGGACCGTGATACGAGGCCATCTCGGCCTCCATCAGTTTGTCACGGCCTACTTCGCCGGTTGCGAACTGCTGGCGGACTTTGGCCTTTTGATCGTTGGGCAGGCCGGATGTCATGGGACCCGCGGGCAGGAAGATGCCGGGGATGTAACCGAATGTGGCGGCAGCAATAACAAGACCGGGCACGATTTTATCGCAGACGCCCAGATACAAAGCCGAGTCATAGACGTTGTGGGACAGGGACACGCCCGCAGCCAGTGCGATCACGTCGCGGGAAAACAGCGACAGTTCCATGCCCGGCTGACCCTGCGTGACGCCGTCGCACATCGCCGGCACGCCGCCCGAGACCTGCGCGGTGCCGCCGGCGCGCCGGGCGGCCTCTACTCGCGCGCGCTGGCGGGCTCCGAGATCAACGCCGCCAAGATCGTGCTGGCCAATGGGGTCACC
>CATNDK010000135.1 GCA_950096585.1 Thalassococcus halodurans
GCGCGTCTCGGACAGGTACTGCGCCGCGCCCAGCAGCATAGCTGTATGGCCGTCGTGACCACAGGCATGCATCGCCCCCGGCGTTTTCGAGGCATAGTCCAAACCGGTTTGTTCGTGGATCGGCAACGCATCCATATCGGCGCGTAGCCCGATCACCTTGCCAGAGGACGTCGACTTGCCCTTGATCACACCAACCACGCCGGTGCGCCCGATGCCCTCGACCACCTCATCGCAGCCAAACGTGCGCAGCTTATCGGCCACTACCTTGGCGGTGCGGACCGTGTCGAACAGGATTTCAGGATGCTCATGCAGGTCGCGGCGCCAAGCTGTGATTTCGTCGTGCAGTTCGGCGAAACGGTTTTTGACTGGCATGTGAGACTCCGAATTTGATCATTTGATCAAACCACCCTACGCCGATCAAATGCCGCTGCAAGCGGTATCCACGCAAAGGCGCTTTGCACAGGAATGCGAAGGGTCAGACGCCCAAACAAGTGGCGTCAAATGTTGGGTCCCGGCCGCATGGCGGAACCATCCGTAAAGCGATCAAACCGGAACCGCGTTAGATCGTGTGACAGGGTCTGACCAGTCAGCAATTGCGCCGCGATCTTGCCAAAAGCAGGACCGATGCCAAAGCCATGGCCACACATCCCCGTCGCCACAGTCAGTCCTTTGATATCGGGCACATTATCGACCACCGGAACGACATCCGGCATGACATCGATCATCCCCGCCCAAATGGCTTTGGCCTTTACGACGCCAACTTCTGGAAAGGCCGCGGCCATTTCATCCATACATTCCTGCGCTTTTTTCAGGTTCGGCGCGGGGTTCAGGATGCGCATCTGTTCGAACGGGCTGACCTCATCTTCGCCCCATGTGCGCGGCGTTCCCCATGCATCCGGAAACCCCTTGGGCGCATGGATTTTCAGACGCACATCAAACCCGCCCTGTTTCAACAGGGGCAGGTATTTGAACATCATGCGAAAGGCATCCGGCCCGATGTAGAGTTCGGACAAGGTTGAGGGGGCCAGTGTATACCCGCCATCCTGCCTTGGCCGGAAAGCAACCTTACTGTCGACCGCGGCAATCCCCGTGACCTGCGGCAAGGGTTCGGTCGCCAGCGCCGTTGACCGGACCGATAGCTGCGGGATGCTGACACCATGGCGTCGCAGGAACAGCGCTGACCACGCACCAGCGGCAACCAGAACATTAGAAGACGCGATGCGTCCGTGTTCAGTCACCACCCCAGACACGCGACCAGCCGAAATGTCCAGCGCACGCGTGGCGCAGTTTTCAATGATGGTCGCCCCTGCCTCACGCGCCATGCGGGCAAGTGTAGGTACGGCCACCCAAGGTTCTGCCTTCAGATCTGTGGGCGTCCACAACGCACCGGCCCAAGTTTTTTGCGCCTCGCGCAAAATGCCCTTCAAACCGGCCTTATCCACCAGCTTCGAAGACACGCCATAGGCCGCAGCGTCGTTCAGCCAGTCCTGATATGCGGCCATGTCCTTGTCCGACTTCGCCAGATAGGCCACACCCACCTGCCGCAAGCCCAGCGCGCCGTTTGCTTCGTCTTCCAACTCTTGCCACAGGCGCTGCGCCTCTTGCGCGATCGGAATTTCATCCATGTCGCGGCCCTGAACACGGATCCAGCCCCAGTTGCGCGAAGACTGTTCTGCCGCGACACGGCCTTTTTCCAGTACCGTCACCTGCACACCCTGCCGCGCCAGCCACAGGGCCGTGGTGATACCAATCACGCCAGCGCCAACGATGACCACATCCGATGCCTTCGGTAGATCAGCCTGATGTTCAGGCGGGGTCTGAAGCTGGAAAGGAAAATTCATGCGCCGCAGGCCTTCAAAAGTCGCTCCATAAACTTCTGACCAGCGCTCAGCTGGGAAATCTCGATGTATTCGTCCGGTTGGTGCGCAATGCCGATGTCACCTGGCCCGCAAACCACGGCATCGTACCCTGCGGCCTGAAAATGGCTGGCCTCGGTGCCATAGCTGACGTGATGCTGCCCGTTGTCACCCGTGATCTGGCGCACCAGTTCTTCCGCCAGATTGTTCTGGGTGGGGGCGAACGCCGGTAGGGTGAAGGTTTCCGATACCTCAATCCAGGCCTCTGGGCAGACCGCCTGCATCTGCGCCTCGACCCTGCGCACCTCTTCAAAGAATGCCTCGCGCCATGTGTCGGGGCTTTCGCCGGGAATGATGCGGAAACCGAGGTGGAATTCACAATCCTTGGCGGTGATGTTGTGGGCCGTCCCACCGTTGATCGTGCCCACGTGCACGTTCGTACAGGGCGGATCAAACAGCGCAGCCATTTCCGACGGCGTCGCAGCCATCTGCGCATCGTTCACACGATTGGCCCATGTAATAAGCTCGGCCCCATACATGATCGCCGATACACCCTTGTGCAGGATCGATGAATGCACCTCGACCCCGTGCACATGGACGTGAAAGCTGACCCCGCCTTTGTGGCCTGTCACCGCGCCCATCATGGTCGGTTCGCCAATGATCGCGACATCAGCACGCGGCACGACACCCTGCATCGCGTCGATCAAAGGCGGTGCACCGGTGCAGCCGATCTCTTCGTCATAAGACAGCGCTATCTGGATCGGACGGGTGACGCCCGCATACTGCGCCTCGACCAGCGCCCAAATTGCCAGCGCGTCAAACGCCTTCATATCGGTGCTGCCGCGCCCGTACAGCCGCCCATCCCGTTCGGTCAGTTCCCACGGCGATGTCGTCCATTCCTGCCCGTCCACAGGCACCACATCAGTATGACCGGACAGGATCACGCCCCCGTCCTGATCGGGCCCGACATGCGCGAACAAAGCGGCCTTTTCACCGGTTTCATCCCAATGGCGATGGCATGTGATCCCGTGCCCTTGAAAATACTCTTCGACCCAATCGATCAACGGCACGTTTGTGTCGCGACTGACTGTGGGAAAACCGACTAGCGTTTCAAGGATGTCTCGGGGGGAAAGCCGCGTGGTCATGTGCGCCTCTTGTTTATTTCGAGGCCGAGGAAACGCGCTTCTTACCCTAAGCGCAAGGGGCGCTTAGGGGTTTTTGATCAAAATATCAGGCAGAATGCCCAGCGATTGGGCATGCAAGGCGCGGGCAGTTACGCCTTTTCAAACGTGATCTGACGGCGCAGGAACTGTGTCGCCTGACCGGATACTTTTTTCGGATCGCCCGTCGTCAGGAACTTGGTCTCGGTCCCCGCCCCGATCATCTTTGGGTGACGTTCCAAATAGTCCGCCAAGCTTTCCGCAACCAATGTCGCTTGCGAATAAACCTTTACGTCGACGCCCAATGCGTCACGGAAGATTTCTTCCATCAGCGGATAATGCGTGCAGCCCAGAATAGCGGCGTCAGGATCAGGCATTTTACGCTTCAGGGCGTCGACGTGGGACCGGACCAAGGCATCAGCCAAAATCATGTCACCGTCTTCGATCGCATCAACCAGACCGCCGCAAGCCTGTGCCTCGACGTCCACACCAACAGCGCGGAACGCCAGTTCACGTTGGAATGCGCGGCTGCGCACGGTGGCAGGCGTTGCAAACAAAGCGACGTGTTTCACTGCCACTTCGCGTGGGGGCGAGTTGTCGCCCCACTGCCGTTCGGTCAGCGCTTCGATCAGGGGCACGAATACCCCCAACACCCGCTTATCCTTTGGAATCCAGCTTTCCTGCATCCGGCGCAGGGCCGCAGCGCTTGCCGTGTTACAAGCCAGAATAACCAGGTCGCAGCCCTCGGCCCAAAGACGTTCGACCGACCATGTCGTCAGATTGAAGATGTCTTCCGCATCGCGCACGCCATAGGGCGCATGTGCGTTGTCCCCCAAATAGACAAAGGGCACATCAGGAAGACGCTTGGACACAGCGTCAAGAACGGTCAGACCGCCCAATCCGGAATCAAAAATACCAACTGCCACGGTCGATGCCTCTCTGCCTGTGCCGCCTATTTATATGATTTAACTACGGCGGTGTTTTTCTTCAAACTCGAAACCTGCATCGAAGGATTCGAGAGGTGTCGGAGAAAGCTCATATGTGGCTTTCCGTAGAAAATCCATCATTCCGCGCGCATCCGATGACCGCGTGGCAAGTTCTTGCGGCGATATAGGCTTTCCGATCACAAGCCGGACCGGTTTATCCACCCTCCGGCGGAATTCATGGATCAGCAGCCCCATGCGCAAATTAGTGTGCATGTGGCTCGCCAATTGGAAAAGTCGCGAATTGTGGCCTTCGAAAAAGATCGGCACGACTGTTGCACCGGACTTCGCAATCATGCGTGCGGTGAAACTGCGCCAGTCCGGATCCATTGGGCGCATCATCGGGCGTAAGGCTGTCGAAACCGTGCCACCGGGAAAAATACCGATACAGCCGCCATCCCCCAGATAGGACAGCGCCGTTTTGCGGGTTTGCAGGTTCAGCGCGATGGCTTCTTTGGTCTCGTCAAAGGAAATCGGCAGGATAATCTTGTTCAGGTCTTCGGCCTTGCGAAACACACGGTGCGCCAGAATGCGGAAATCGCCCCGTGTGACCGACAGCAGATGCCCAAGGATCAGGCCGTCCAGAATGCCATACGGGTGGTTGCCGACGACAACCAAAGGGCCCGTTTTCGGGATGTTGTCCAGCGCCCCTCCGACCACATCCAGTTCAAGCCCGTAGCGGTCGACCATGACCTGCCAGAAATCGTGCCCCTGCGCGACCTCATGTTCATAGCCCTGCGCCCGCTTGATCAGGCTAATCCGGCCTGTCGCATTTTCCATAAAACGGATCAGGGCCTGTCCGCTCTTGCTGCGGGCAGAATGTGAATAAGAAATTTCCCGGGCGACCTGACGCGCGCGTTGCATCAAACCAGCCTCCTCAACACGGTTCGCTTGGCAAATTGCTGAAGCGAACCGCGAAAGGTGTAAAGGAAAAAGGCCGTTACTCCGCCGCTTTGTCGTAAGGTGTGCCGCCAGCCTTTAATGCTGTGATCAGCTCCTCGCGCTCTTTCTCGGCCTTGGACATGTTGGCAAGCTTGACCGGACCGAACCCGCGAATTTTCAACGGCAGTTCGGCCAAAGCAACCAGCGCGTCCATCGTGTTTGCATTCGCCTTGGGCAGCCACTCAGCCATATCCGTTTCGAATTGCTTGATCAGGGCGCGTTCCATCCGGCGTTCCTCGGTACGCCCGAAAGGATCAAAAGGCGTGCCGCGCAGGCCCTTTAGTTGCGCAAGGATTTTGAAGCCCGTCTGCATGCCTTCGCCAAACTCGCGTTTCTGCGGACGCCCGTCAGGGCCATCCTTGCTGATTATCGGAGGGGCCAGATGATAGGACAGGCTGACATCGCCGTTGAACTCTTTCTCAACCTTTTCACGGGTCTTCAGGTGCAGACGCGCGACTTCATATTCATCCTTATATGACAACAGCTTATGATAGCCTTTTGAGACGGATTCTTTCAGGCGGACATCCTGAATAGGATCAACCATTTTGCGGAAGCGCTTCGCAAGACGTGCCCCCTGATAGTCTTTCAGATGATCCGCGCGCATCACAATTTTTTCTTCCAGAGTCTTGGGCTTAGCGACCACTTTTTGAGTCATCAGCCCTTCGGCTTCCTCGGGGTACAAAACAGCCCAACGACCGATCTCAAACGCCTTCTGGTTTTTCTCTACAGCTGCGCCATTCAACTGGATCGCATCCAAAATCGCCTGTTTCGGCAACGGCACCAGCCCGCGTTGCCACGCCGCACCAAGGATCATCATGTTGGAAAAGATGCTGTCGCCAAGCGTGGTTTTCGCCAGTTCAGATGCATCAAAGAACCGAACGCCATCTTTAAGTCGCGATTCAAGAGAGACCCGCAACCTATCAGCAGGTAACGAAAATTCAGTATTCCTCGTGAAGTCACCTGTGATGATTTCGTGGCTATTCACCACGGCGCCAGTGCGCCCGTTTTTCGTCAACCCAAGCGTCTTGGACCCTGCGCTGACCACCAGATCACCACCGATCAACGCATCCGTTTCGCCGGTGGCGACACGGATGGCCGAGATGTCCTCAGGCGACTTTGCCAAACGCAGATGGATGTGAACCGCGCCGCCCTTTTGGGCCAGCCCCGCCATCTCCATCATGCCGGCACCCATGCCGGCAATCTGCGCTGCTTGCGCCAGAACCGCACCGATGGTGACAACGCCCGTGCCGCCCACACCTGTCACAACGACGTTCCACGTCTTGGCAATCTCGGGCAGCGTCGGCTCCGGCATATCCGGCAGGTTCAAATCCATCGCCTCGCGCTTTTTCAGCTTGGCTCCTTTGACGGTGACAAAGGACGGACAGAACCCCTTGAGGCACGAGAAATCCTTATTACAGGACGACTGGTCAATCGCCCGCTTGCGCCCGAATTCGGTTTCGACCGGAACGATGGACACGCAGTTGGATTGCACCCCGCAATCACCGCAGCCTTCGCAGACATCGGTGTTGATAAACACGCGACGGTCCGGATCGGGGAATTGCTGGCGCTTGCGGCGGCGGCGTTTCTCGGCGGCGCAGGTCTGAACATAGATGATGGCCGTCACACCGGGAATGTCGCGCAGACGCTTCTGAACAACATCCATTTCCGCACGCGGATGCCAGTCGACATCAGACGGGAAATCTTCACGGCGCGGCTCTTCTTTTTCGTCGAAGACAACGGCGACATGCTCGATGCCCATCGCCTTCAGTTCTCGCGCGATCCGGTCGGGCCCTAGCCCACCTTCGTTCTTCTGACCGCCCGTCATGGCGACTGCATCGTTGAACAGAATTTTATACGTGATGTTCGTGCCCGCCGCGACAGCCGCGCGAATGGCCTGAATGCCCGAGTGGTTATACGTGCCATCGCCAAGGTTCTGGAACACATGTTCGCGCTTGGAAAACGGCGCTTCACCGATCCAGTTGGCCCCCTCCGCCCCCATGTGCGTAAAGCCCAGCGTGCTGCGATCCATCCATTGCACCATGTAATGGCAACCGATGCCCGCGTAGGCCCGCGACCCTTCCGGTACTTTGGTTGACGAATTGTGCGGACAGCCCGAACAGAAATACGGCAGGCGCGCTGCGATTTCTTCGGCATTGTCGGCCTTACGCGCGTCCGCCAATTGCGAAAGTCCCGCGCGGATGGCGTCGGTGTCGCGCCCTTCCTCGATCAGGATATTGCCCAGCTTTTCCGCGATCCAAACAGGATCAAGCGCGCCATGGACCGGAAACAGTTCTTCGCGATGGAGCGCACCTGCCCCGCCCTTGTACCAGCCATAGACCCGACGACCGCGACGGTCGTCAAAGATGGCTTCTTTGATTTGAACCTCGATCAGCTTGCGCTTTTCTTCGACGACGACGATCAGATCCAAACCTTCGGCCCAGTCATGGAAGGTTTCCATATCCAGCGGCCACGTCTGCCCGACTTTGTAGGTGGTAATCCCCAAACGCTCGGCTTCGTTTTCATCGATGTTCAGCAAAGACATCGCATGGCACAGATCAAGCCAGTTCTTACCCGCCGCAACAAACCCGATTTTCGCGCCGGGCTTACCCCAGACGCGCTTATCCATTTTGTTGGCCCGCGAAAACGCCTCAGCCGCGCTGCGTTTTTGCTGGATGATCCGTTGCACCAGCTCCCTCTCGCCATAGCGGAATTCATACCCCTTGTAGGATGCATTGCCGGAAGCAATCTGGGTGTACTGGGGAATCCGGTAATTACCTTCTTCTTCGGTCCACGATGTCGGATCAACATAGATGGGTGCGGTAATCACGGAGCGCTGGTACATGTGTTCGTGACCCTGCACCCAGATGATGTCGTTACGGGCAAAAAACGCGCGGATGTCATCCCACTGGTTCAGCAACAAATCGTCACCGGTGGTGCCTTCAACGATCATTTCCCGGGTTTCACCGTACTTGGCGCCAATCAGGCCGTCGTGGCTGGCGATGACTATGTGTTCCACATCGTCGCGGTGAGTGTTGACCGCGTCCTTGATCCACTGGAAGGCGATGGGCAGGTTGTAGTACTTGAGGAGAATGATCAGCACGTTTTCGCGGACCACGTAGTAATTCAGGTATTGCGCGCCAGCCATGTGAACGGCATCGTCCGGAATGTAGT
>CATNDK010000136.1 GCA_950096585.1 Thalassococcus halodurans
GTCGAAGCGCAGGCCGTAGGGGTTGAGCAGGAAAACATCGTCTTCGCCCGGCACCCGGGCCGATAGATGAGTGTAGATGAAATCGGTCATCCGGAAATGGGCGACGATCCGGTACAGTGCGGCCAGATCGACCCGCGCTTGCCATTCCGCGTCGCTCATGCCGGGCTTGGGATTGAGTTGGGTTACCGCCATGGGTCTGGTCCTCGGCCGTTAAATTGCGTAATTGGCGCCGTCGCGTTCGAGCTGCCGGCGCTTGTCCTGGCTTTCCTTCAATGCCCGCACGGTCTGCCCCATGCGGCCGAATTCGTCGGGGCCCTCGGGCGGCAGTTCCTCGGCCGCCGCCAGACAGTCGGCAAGCCGCGTTTCGAGCGAAAGAAGCGCCACCTTGGTGCCCTCGCGCATGATCCGGCCCTTGCCGATCTCCAGCACCTCGCCCCGCTCCGGCATCTCGACACCGAAACCGGCGCCGCGCGGGTAGCGCAGCGCGGACGGGCGGTCGTCGATCGCCACCGCGGTAGCGACCATGTGCACCAGTTCGGCCTCGTCCGCCGCCGCCATGACGACAAAGCCCGGCAGGTTAGCCAGGTAGGCCACGTCATAGCTGCCCGCATGTGTTGCCCCGTCGGCCCCGACCAAGCCCGCACGATCGATGGCAAAGCGCACCGGCAGCCGCTGGATCGCGACGTCGTGCACCACCTGGTCATACCCCCGCTGCAGGAAGGTCGAATAGATCGCGCAGAATGGCCGCATGCCCCCCGCCGCCAGTCCGGCGGAGAAGGTCACGCCATGCTGTTCCGCGATGCCCACGTCAAAGACGCGCGACGGATAGCGTTCGGCCATAAGGTTCAGGCCCGTGCCATCGGGCATCGCGGCGGTGACGGCGCAGATGCGGCTGTCGACGGCGGCCAGATCGGTCAGGGTTTCGCCAAACACCTTGGTGTAACTGGGCGCGTTGGAGGGCGCTTTTTTCTGGGTGCCTGTCAGGACATCGAACTTGGCGGTCGCGTGCCCCTTGTCGCTGCGGGCCTCGGCGGGGGCATAGCCTTTGCCCTTTTTGGTCAGGACATGCAGAAGGATCGGCCCATGGGCGCGGTCCTTGATCGCGCGCAGCACTGGCAGCAGTTGATCCATGTCGTGCCCATCAATAGGGCCGATGTAGGAAAAACCCAATGCCTCAAACATGGTGCCACCCATGGCCATGCCTTTCAGCATGTCCTTGGCGCGCTTGGCGCCTTCGCGGAACGGTTCGGGCAGGAAGGACACCGCGCCTTTGGCCGCGTCTTTCAGGGTGTGGAACGGCTGTTGGGTGTACAGACCGCTGAGGTAGCTGGACAGCGCGCCCGTGGGCGGGGCAATCGACATTTCGTTATCGTTCAGAATAACGATCATGCGCTTTTTCAGATGGCCCGCGTTGTTCATCGCCTCGTACGCCATGCCCGCAGACATCGACCCGTCGCCGATAATCGCGATGGCATCACCGTGACCTGTGTCACTCGCACCACCCAGATCGCGGGCAACAGCAAAGCCCAGCGCCGCCGAGATTGACGTCGAGCTGTGGGCCGCGCCGAAGGGATCAAAGGGGCTTTCGCTGCGTTTGGTGAAACCGGACAGACCATCCTTCTGGCGGATGGTGCGAATGCGGTCGCGGCGACCCGTCAGGATTTTATGCGGATAGGACTGGTGCGAGACGTCCCAGATGATCTTGTCGCGCGGCGCGTCGAAAATCGCGTGAAGCGCCACGGTCAGTTCGACCACGCCCAGACCCGCGCCAAGGTGACCGCCCGTCTCAGAAACAGCGGAAATGGTTTCCGCGCGCAGTTCATTGGCGACGCGCACCAATTCGGCATCTGTCAGACCCTTCAGGTCGGCAGGTGTGTGTACGCGATCCAACAATGGTGTGGCAGGACGATCGGTCATTCGGTCACAGCCCCTTAAACTACAGGCGGGTGGCAGGCTTTAGGTCTGACGCGCGATAACGAAGCGGGCCGCGTCAATCAAGCCTTGGGCCTTATTACCATACGGAGATAGTGCTTCGCACGCCTGTTCCACCAGATTTTCTGCGCGGCTTTTTGCCCCGTCGAGGCCAAGAAGCGAAACAAACGTCGCCTTGCCGCGATCTGCGTCCTTACCAACAGCCTTGCCCATGGCGGCCTCATCACCGGTGACATCCAGAATGTCGTCGGCAATCTGGAAGGCCAGACCAAGCGCGTCAGCATAGGCGGTCAAAGGCGCTGTGTCGGCCTGCACAAGGCGTGCGCCCGCCTCGGCCGACCAGCGGATCAGGGCGCCTGTCTTGCCATTTTGCAGCGCGATGATTTCATCCAGTGTCAGCGGCTGATCCGCCGTTTCAGCGGCGATATCCAGCGCTTGACCCAGAACCATACCCTGTGCGCCAGCGGCCTTGGCCAAGGTCAGCGCCAGATCACTGCGTACAGCAGGATCGGGGTGACATTCCGGCGACAAGACCAGCTCGAACCCAAGCGTTTGCAGGGCATCGCCCACCAGAACCGCCGTGCCTTCGTCCCATTTCTTATGCACTGTGGGTAGGCCACGGCGCAGGTCGTCGTCGTCCATGGACGGCAGATCGTCATGCACAAGGCTGTAGGCGTGGATCGCCTCAATCGCCAAGGCGGGCATCAGGGCGTTTTGGACACCATGGATGCGCGCGCTTTCCATCACCAGATAGGCGCGCAGCCGTTTACCGCCGTTGGTGGCATAGGCCATGCCTTGCGTGACTGGCAGATCAGGGTAACGCGCAAACACCTGGGCAAAGCCCGCATCGACGCGGGCAGCGGCGTCTTTCAGACCGTCCTTGAACATCGGCTGTTACAGCCCTTCGACAGGCGTAGTCCCTGTGGGCTGACCCGAGGCATCGAGCGTGATCGCGGCCACTTTTTCCTCGGCCTCTTTCAGCTTTTCCTCGCAGCGCTTTTTCAACGCAGCGCCGCGTTCATACAGCTTGATCGAATCCTCAAGTGGAACGTCGCCGCGTTCTAACTGGCCGACCACCTGCTCTAGTTCGCGCATGGCCTGTTCAAAGCTCAGGTCAGTCACAGGGGTTTCAGCAGTCATTGCGCGGCCTCCATCAATTCTTCGACATGTGCGCGGCCCGATGCCGCGAGCGCCTGAAGATCATAGCCACCTTCCAAAGTCGAGACCACACGCCCATCGCAATGTTCTGCCGCGATCTGGCACAATTCGCGGGTGATCCAGCGGAAATCATCGGTGGTCCATTCCAATTGCGCCAAGGGATCGTCCTGATGCGCGTCAAAACCGGCGGAAATGATGATCAGTTGCGGGTCGAATTCACGCAAACGGGGGAAGACTTTATTCATGTAGGTCTTGCGCATCACGTCACCGCCCGATGCGGGCGCCAGAGGGACGTTCATGATGTTGTTGTGTGCGCCACGTTCCTTGGGTTCGCCCGTGCCGGGCCACAACGGGGATTGATGGCTGGTGATCGCCAAGGCGCGTGCCTCGTTCCACAGAAGGTCTTGCGTGCCGTTGCCGTGGTGGACGTCGAAATCAACGACCGCGACACGATCAAGGTTGTGGACGTCCAGCGCATGTTTTGCGGCCAGCGCTGCCGTGCCGAACAAACAGAAGCCCATCGGCGTCGAGGTTTCGGCGTGGTGGCCCGGCGGGCGTGTGGCGCAGAAAGCGTTTTTGACCTCGCCGCCCATGACCATATCGACGGCCTTCAACGCGGCCCCGACCCCACGCAATGCCGCGTTCAACGATCCGGGCGACAGCCATGTGTCGCCGTCCAACTGATCAAACCCTTCGGCAGGCACGCGGCTGCGGATCATATCGATATAATCCTGCGGATGACAGCGCAGCAAATCGTCGTCACTCGCCATAGGAGCCGTCACGCGGGTCAGGTCCAGACCTTCGAGGGCATGCAAAAGATGCTCAAGCCGCGCGACCCGTTCGGGGTGGCCTTCGGGTGTGACGTGGGTCAGGCAATCAGCATGGGTCAAAAGCGCAGTCATGGCAGGTCCGTTCGATCAATCATTCGAACGATAGCAAAGGCCGAAGCAGGGAGATTGGCAACCCCTACCGTCGCACATGTACAGCTAGCAGAGCGTTGGCCGGATCAATCCGGCGCGAGCATGTAGCCTGCGCCGCGGACGGTTTGCAGGTAGCGCGGTTGTTTGGGGTCGTCTTCGATCTTGCGGCGAAGGCGGGTAATCTGGACGTCCACGGCGCGTTCTTGGGATTGGCCACGGTCGCGGCCCAGTTCCTCGACCAGTTTGGTCCGGCTAAGCGGTTCGCCCGGCTGGGCCGAGAAGATGCGCATCAGCTGGCTTTCGGTGGCGGTCAGGCGGACAAGGTCTTCGCCGCGCCACATCTCGCCGCGTTCGGTGTCATAGCGGATGGGGCCAAGTGTCATCACCTTGGGTGCGGCCTCGGCCTGCGTGGCCTCGGGCATCCGGCGCAGGATCGCGTTGATGCGCAGCAGAAGTTCCTTGGGTTCGAACGGTTTGGCCAGATAGTCGTCTGCACCGGCCTCAAGCCCCTTGATCCGGTCTTCGGTTTCGGCGCGTGCCGTCAGCAGCATCACGGGCGTCGCGCGGGTCTGGCGGATGTGGTTGCACAGTGACACGCCGTCTTCGCCGGGCATCATCACGTCCAGAACGATCAGGTCGAAATCCAGACCGGACAGGATGCGTCGGGCATGGGCGGCGTCGCGGGCGGCGCTGACCAGAAATCCGTTCCGCATCAGAAATTTCTGCAACAGCCCGCGAATGCGTTCGTCGTCATCAACGATCAGAAGGTGCGCATCGGGATCAGTCATTAGCGGGTCTCGCGCATTTTGGTGTAGATGCGACGCATTTCAGGATCCATCATCGCTTCGAGCACCCGTTTAAATCCCTGAACAGCCTCGGGCCCTGCCTGACGATAGGCGGCGCGCATGCGAACGCGCTGCGCGTTCGACAACTCTTGTTCAAGCGCCTCTCCTTTTTCGGTCAGGTTCAAGTTCCTCTCCCGTTTATCGGACCGTCCCACGTTGCTCTGCACAAGACCGTCCTCGATCAGGGTTCGCAACACACGATTGAGAGATTGTTTTGTAACACCAAGAATGGCCAGTAAGTTATTAACGGTCGTTCCGGGATTAGCGTTAATGAAGTGCAGCGCGCGGTGATGGGCGCGGCCATAGGAATAGTTTTGCAGGATTCGGTCGGGATCGGCCGTAAAGCCGCGATAGGCAAAGAACATCGCTTCAATACCCTGACGCAGCTGGTCATCCGTCAAAAACAGCAGCGTTTCGCCACCCTGAGAGCCGGGAAGATCGGACTCGGACATCGGGATATCCCTTGTTTGCTTCGTTTTTCAGCATTTTAAGTCAGCCTTGTTGACATTCCAAGCACTGACTGGTAGCGAATCTCAGTTTTTCTGCAACTTTATGTCCGAAACGGACGTAGATTGCGCAACTTTCGAAAAATCAGTCCGAGGAGAGATGAAATGGCTGGTGCATATGATGACCGCGACGGCAAAATCTGGATGGACGGCCAGTTTGTAGACTGGCGCTCCGCGAAGGGGCACGTGCTGACGCACGCGATGCATTACGCCAGCTCTGTCTTCGAAGGCGAGCGCGCCTACAACGGCAAGATTTTCAAATCGCGCGAACACTCGGAACGTCTGCACTTTTCCGCAAACGCGCTGGATTTCTCGCTGCCCTATAGCGTTGACGAAATCGAAGCAGCCAAGGCCGCTGTTCTGAAAGAAAACGGTCTGACCGACGCCTACGTTCGTGCGTTTGCGTGGCGTGGTGCGGGTTCGGATATGGGTGTCGCGTCCAAGAACAACCCTGTCCGCGTTGCAATCGCGGCATGGGAATGGGGCAACTACTATGGCGACGCCAAGATGAAAGGCGCCAAGCTGGACATCGCGAAATGGAAGCGCCCCTCGCCCGAAACGATCCCCAGCCACGCAAAGGCCGCCGGTCTTTACATGATCTGCACCATGTCCAAGCACGCGGCCGAGGCCAAAGGCTGTTCCGACGCGATGATGTTCGACTACCGCGGCTATGTTGCCGAAGCGACCGGCGCGAACATCTTCTTTGTCAAAGACGGTGAAGTGCACACGCCCAAGCCTGACTGCTTCCTGAACGGTCTGACACGTCAAACCGTCATCGGGATGCTGAAAGAACGCGGCATCACTGTTCACGAACGCCACATCATGCCGGAAGAGCTGGAAGGCTTTGAGCAGTGCTGGCTGACAGGCACCGCGGCCGAGGTTACTCCGGTTGGTCAGATCGGTGACTACACGTTCGAAGTTGGCGCGCTGACGCGTGACATTTCGGACAGCTACGAAAAACTGGTTCGCCTTTAATCGGCGTCTAGCACGGGCCTGAAATCGGGCCCGTGCGCCACCGGAATACCCAGCGATTTCAGCGCTTCGATATCCGCCAGATCGCGTTTATCAGCACCCTTCCCCGGTTCACGGAAAATCACCTGCCTGATACGCCCCGGATGCCGCTTGGCCGCGTCCAGATAGACACGCGGATCGTGCTGGCCGGTATCCCCGATCAGAACAAATTCCAGCTCAGGATGCGCCGCGATCAGCGTGTCGATGGCTGACCCCTTGTGGTTGCCATGTGTGCCCGAGATGAACTGTTTGTCGCTTAGCCCCAAGTCCCGCAGAAACAACGGCGCGCGTGGCAGGCCCGCGCGATTAAAGATGCGCTGTAGAAAATGATGCAGGTTCCACGGGCTGGACGACACGAAATAGATCGGGGCCTTTTCATCGGCAAACCGCTGCATCAGCTCAACCGCATCGGGGTAGATGTGGCGGCTCAGCGCGCTGCCTGTCAGCGATGTCCAGAGGTTGCGGAAAATGGAATAGGCACCGGTTTCCATCACCGTGTCGTCAATGTCTGACACCACGGCATAAGGTGCATCTTTGGGTGGCACAAAGACCGCCAGTTCGGTATCGTCACCGTTTTCAGCACAGACGTGGACCGTCTGCCAGCCGTCCCACGCCGGATCGCGCGGCAGGTGCAGAGTGAAGTAACCCTCTTCATCTGTGATGCCCGTGACCTCGCCCGCTGTGATGGTGACGCCTGCGACCTCATCGGTCAGGAACAGCGATACCATCTGGCGCAGGTTGGTGATCCAACTGGCGTCCAGCACGGGATTGGTGCGCTTCAGCTTTTTCAGAACCCGCCCGCGCAGAACGATGTGTTCGGGCGTGGCAAAGCCCAGATAGGGATCAATGACCACACTATCGGGGCGCTTTTTACGACGCATCCCGTCGAACAGGCGTTCAACGGGATGGAAGATTTTCGCAAGTATGGCCTTCATAGCGATCAGCTGGGCGACATGCCCCGCAGTCTTTCCGAACGACGGCGCAGCATTTCCACCGTTGCCAGCAAGCAGATCGAGATACCGACAAGGATCGTCGCAGCCGCCAGAATGGTGGGCGAGATCTGTTCACGCAGACCGGTGAACATCTGCCACGGCAGCGTTTGCAGCTTGGCCGAACCGATGAAGATAACCACAACCACTTCGTCGAACGATGTGATGAAGGCGAACAGACCGCCCGAAATCACGCCCGGCAGGATCAGCGGCATCTGTACGCGGAAGAACGTGGTGATCGGACCCGCGCCCATGTTCGCCGCCGCACGTGTCAGCGACCGGTCAAAGCCGACCAGCGTTGCTGTCACGGTGATGATGACAAACGGGATACCCAGAACCGCGTGGGCCAGAATGACGCCCGGCAACGTCCCGACAATGCCGATCTTCGAGTAGAAGAAGTACATGCCCGTGGCCGAGATGATCAGCGGAACGATCATCGGCGAAATCAGGATCGCCATGATCGCACGACGGCCCGGAACGTGGCTCTGGCTCAGGCCGATGGCCGCCAGCGTGCCCAGCGACACCGACAGGATCGTCGCGATTGGCGCGATGATCAGCGAGTTCTTGACCGCATTCGTCCATTCGGGGTTCGTCAGGAAGTCACGGTAGTGCTTCAGCGAATAGCCCTCGGGGTCGAGACGCAACATTTCCGGCGTGAAGGTAAAGAAGTCTTCGGCGTTGAACGACAGCGGCATGACCACG
>CATNDK010000137.1 GCA_950096585.1 Thalassococcus halodurans
TGCGCGCCCCGCGTCAGCCAATCATGAAGGCCATCGAAAAGGCCGAGGACGCCGTGACGTTTTCGATCAAACCCGAACATGCGCGCGAAGTGTTCTACCACGACATCCCGGATGAGGCGTTCGAGTTCGCGCTGGACAACATCTGCCCTCAGGCGATCCTGCCGCAGGCGACCAAGGTGACATTGGGCGAGACCTATAAGTCCGTCCCACGCAGCTATATCGTCTGCGAACAGGACAGCGCGATCCCGTCCGAGTTTCAGGAAACCATGGCCGAAAATTTCGTGCCGCAGGATGTGTTTCGCATGGACACCTCGCATTCCCCCTTCTTCTCGCAACCTGCCGCGCTTGCGCAGTTGGTTCACAAAATCTCAGAAAGCTAAGGTATGGCCGGTTCCGTTTTCGACAGCGGTATGTATGCAAAACTGTTTCCAACGGGCGATGTGGGCAAGCTGTTCACCGACACCGCCGAAGTCCGCGCCATGATGCTGGTCGAAGGCGCCTTGGCCAAGGTGCAGGGACAGGCGGGCGTGATCCCCGAAATCAGCGCGCAGGCCATCCACCGCGCGTCGATGGAATTGCAGATCGATCCCTCGGGTCTGGCCAAGGCGACAGGCACCAACGGCGTGTGCGTACCCGCGCTGGTCGGGGCGTTCCGCGAATTGATGCAAGCGCCCGAACACGCGCAATACCTGCACTGGGGCGCCACATCGCAGGACATCATGGACACGGGCCTGATGCTGCGGATCAAAAAGGTGCTGGCGCAGTACGACACCCGCATCCGCGCCATTCTGTCGGGCCTGTCTGCCTTGGCCGAAGCACACGTCGCACAGCCCATGGCCGCCCGCACCTACGGTCAGTTCGCAACGCCCACGTCCTTTGGCGCGGTTGTGGCCGCGTGGGGCTGGCCGCTGCTGTCGGCTTTGGACGATCTGCAACGCCTGTCTGATGCTTTGCCCGTTTCACTGTCCGGTGCCGCTGGCACAGCGTCCGAGCTTGGGTCCGACGCCCCTGCCCTGCGCGCGGCACTGGCCGAGGCGTTGGGTCTGGCCGATCCGAAACGCAGCTGGCACGCGGACCGGTCGATCATGCTGCAACTGGGCGGCTGGATCGCGCGGGTTGGCGACGGTTTGGGCAAAATGGGCGAAGACCTGATTGCCGCCACACAATCCGGCGTGGGCGAAGTGCGCCTGTCCGGTGCTGGCGGATCGTCGACCATGCCCCAGAAACAGAACCCTGTTGGGCCCTCGGCCCTCGTGGCACTGAACCGCCATATCCAGGGGCTGAACGGCACGCTTCACGCCGCAGGCACCCCGCGCCAACAGCGCGACGGGTCTGCGTGGTTCACCGAATGGATGGTTGTGCCGCAACTGTGCCTTGCCCTGTCAGCAGCGCTGGATCACGCAGAACGGCTGACCCAATCGGTCACACCGGATGGCGACGCGATGATGGCAACGCTGGACAGCGCCCAAGGGTTGCTCGCGGCCGAGGCGCTGTCGTTTGCCCTGACAGATCGCATGTCGCGCCCCGACGCGCAGGCGCGGGTCAAGGACCTGTGCAAAGAGGTCATCGCCAATGACACGCACCTGCGCGATGCGGCGCTGGCCAAATGGCCTGACCTGAACGCGGGGCTGTTCGACCCGACCCAACAGATGGGCGAAGCCCCGTCCGAGGCGCGCGCCTTTATCGCCGCCGTAAAGGCGATTTGATCTGATGCGCTTACCGATCCTCTTCTTGTTGCTCACTGTGATGATCGACTCGATGGGGATCGGATTGATCCTTCCGGTGATGCCGGAACTGATCGAAGAGGTGACGGGCGGCACATTGGCCCAAGCCGCGCTTTGGGGCGGGCTGCTATCGACCGTCTTTGCCCTGATGCAATTTCTGTTCGGCCCGATGTTGGGGTCGCTTTCCGACAGGTTCGGACGCCGGCCCATTTTGCTGACCGCCCTTGGTGTGATGGCCATCGACTATGTCATCATGGCGCTGGCGGGCAGCATCTGGTTGCTGCTGATTGGCCGCATCGTCGCGGGCATCACGGCAGCCACTCAGACCGCAGCCTCAGCCGCAATCGCCGATCTGTCCGATCCCAAGAAAAAGGCGCAGAACTTTGGCCTTGTCGGGGCTGCCATTGGCTTTGGCTTTGTTCTGGGCCCGCTGCTGGGTGGTTTTCTGGGCGGCTTCGGCACGCGCGCACCTTTTATCGCCGCCGCTGTTCTGGCGGGCATGAACATGGTGCTGGGCTATTTCGTTCTGCCGGAAACCGTGACAGACGCGATCCGCCGCCCCATCGAACGATCCCGCCTGAACCCGCTGGGCGCGTTCAAGGCGTTGAACCGGATGGACGGCGTCGCGCGCGGAATTGCGGTGTTCTTCCTGCTGCAAACCGCCTTTCACGTCTATCCATCGATCTGGAGCTACTTCGGCACAGAACGCTTCGGCTGGGATGCTCGGCTGATCGGCCTATCCCTGACCATCTTCGGCCTGTCCGTCGCCATCGTTCAGGCCGTTCTGATCAGGTACATCCTGAAATATCTCGGGGAACGCGGCACCGTCATTTACGGGCTGACCTTCAACATGATCGCATTTCTGGCGATTTCCTTTGTCACCTCGGGCCATATTGCGCTGATCCTGACACCTTTGGCCGCAATGGGTGCCGTCACTTCACCCGCGATCCAAGGCATGCTCAGCCAGCGTGTCGGCGACAATGAACAAGGCGCGCTTCAGGGTGTGTTCCTGTCGGCGGCAGCCTTGGCCGCCATTGCATCGCCCCCCCTGATGACGACGATCTTTTTCAGCTTCACCCACGAAGGCGCCGCGCTCTATTTCCCCGGCGCGCCATTCATCGCATCCATTGTCATTCTGCTTGCAGCCTTTGCGGTTCTCTTTTGGCCGCAACGTCGTGAACAAACGATCATTTAAAGGCTTGAACCTTCCCTGATGCGCCGCCACTCTGCCCGCAGGAGGATATTTCATGACAGTCATTAAAGCCGCGGTCTGCCGCCAACACGGCAAGCCTATGACCATCGAAACCCTGAACCTGCGCGATCCGCTGGCAGGCGAGGTTTCGGTCAAAATCTCTGCCGTGGCGATCTGCCATTCCGATATCCACTATGCCGAAGGGTCCTTTGGCGGCGAACTGCCCGCGGTCTTTGGCCACGAGGCGGCAGGCGAGGTTGTTGCCGTGGGCGATGGCGTCACCACAGCCAAGGTCGGCGATAAGGTCGTCGTCACGCTGATCCGCAGCTGCGGCACCTGCCCCACCTGCACCACGGGACGTCCGACGATCTGCCAGACAACCAAGCGCGGGCCGTCGCCCCTGACACTGGATGACGGCACAAGCGTTGTGGCGGAAATGGACTGCGGCGCCTTTGCCGAACAGGTTGTTGTCGATCAAAGTCAGGTCGTCCCTTTCACAAACGATATCCGCCCCGAGGTCGCGGCCCTATTGGGCTGTGGCGTGATCACCGGCATCGGCGCTGTGGTCAACGCGGGCAAACTGCGCGCGGGCGAAGATGTCGTTGTCATCGGTGCGGGCGGCGTTGGTCTTAACGCGATCCAAGGCGCCCGCATTGCAGGTGCGCGCCGCATTATCGCGGTGGACATGACCGAAGACCGTCTGGAACAGGCCAAATCCTTTGGCGCGACAGACGGCGTTCTGGCCACAGACAAGGCGCCTTGGAAGCAGGTCCAGCGCATCCTGCGAAAGGGCGCTGACCTTTGCGTTGTAACGGTCGGCGCGATCCCCGCCTACGACAGCGCGCCCCGTTATCTGGGCTGGGGCGGACGGCTTGTGATGGTCGGAATGCCGCATGCCGGTTCAACCGCAAGTTACGAACCATTGCGCGCGGCCTACACCGGTCAAGGCATGATTGGATCAAAAATGGGCGACGTTGTGATATCCCGCGACATCCCTTGGATGATCGATTTGTACGAACAGGGCCGACTGAATTTGGACGATTTAGTTACTAAAACCTGGCACTTAGACCAAATCAACGAAGCCATTGCCAACACCCTCGAAGGGTCCGCAATCCGCAACGTTCTGATTCTGTAGATTTTTAACGAAGTTTCCCCCTAACGGTTCGGGGGCCGGACAGATACTTTATCCGTGATGCAACTATGCAGATGCCTAATCATTTTTGCAATTCCGGACCGATGTCTATGTATAATAACCAGTCTTCGGAGCTCGTTGAACGAGTTCCTACCGTTACGCTTTACCTAAAAACACTCGCCCATGAAGGGCGTTTGTCGATCCTTTGTCATCTCGCAGAAAAGCCGCGAACCGTTTCCGAACTGGAACAACTTCTGGATATGCGCCAGTCAACGGTCAGCCAGATGCTGTCGCGTTTGCGGGAAGAAGGCTTGGTTCAAGCAAGCCGGGAGGGCAAGTCCATGCGCTATAGCCTTGCCCGTCCCGAGACCAAACAGATGATCGATCTGCTGGTGAAATTGTTTGTTTAACTGAGGAAGCCCTTAAACGGGCTCCCATGGTCTTGTGTAATCGCCAAGAATTGTGCCCACGTCCGCCTCGGACGCGCCTTTCAGATCGACCTGGGCCACAAGACCGCGCTTCTTGTCATCAATGACAGACACGACACGCGCCGCCACATCGCCTTTTTCAAGCGCGCCGTTGTAAACCCGTGTGATCGCCATCTTGCGCAGGTCTGGTTTAAAGACCTTACCCACAGCTGTTTTCGGCAGCTCAGGCAAAATGGTCATATGCTTGGGATGTGCTGCGCGTTCGTGGACGTGCACGCGGCAATACTCCAGTAATTCATCTTCCGTCACGGATTTGCCGTCGACCAGTTCGACAAAGGCGCAAGGCAGTTCGCCCGAATGGGCATCCGGCTGACCGATCGCACCAGCGAATGCCACCGCGTCATGGCCCAGCAGCGCCTCTTCGATCTCGGCGGGGTCGATGTTGTGACCGCCACGGATGATCAGGTCTTTGGCACGGCCTGTGATCCACAGATAGCCATCCGCATCAATGCGACCCAGATCGCCCGTGCGCAGGTGCGTGCCCTGATAGAACAGGTCCACGTTCTTGTCTTCTTCCGTGTAGGTGTGACCCGAGAAAACGCCCGGGCTGAGAACACAGATTTCACCCACTTCGTCAGTGCCGCATTCTTCTGGGCCATTGCCATTGTGCTTGATGATGCGCACGTCCGTGTAGGGGAACGGAATACCGACCGAACCGATCTTTTGCACGCCCTCGGCCGGGTTCACCGACACAAGGCAGGTTGCCTCGGTCAGTCCGTAACCTTCGACGATGGTGACGCCTGCGGCCTCTTGGAAGCGGCGGAACAATTCCATTGGCATCGGGGCCGACCCCGAGAACGACGTTTTCACCGACGAGATATCCGCATCCACCGGACGCTGCATCAGCGCCGATACAGCGGTCGGAACGGTGATAATAAAGCTGATCTTCCAGCGTTCGCACAGCTTCCAGAAATTGTCGAACACGCCCTCGCCGCGATAGCCCTGCGGCGTCGGGAAAACCACATGCGCACCCGACGACACAGCCGCCATCAGGATCACGTGGCAAGCAAAGACGTGGAACAGCGGCAGCGGACAGATGATGTTGTCTTCTTCGGTGAACAGCAGCGTATCGCCCAGCCAACCGTTATAGATCATGCCGGAATATTTGTGCTGCGCCACTTTTGGCATGCCCGTCGTGCCGCCTGTGTGGAAATAGGCCGCGATACGGTCGCCTTGGCTGTCGGCAAAATCCAGTTCGGTGTTCTGCTTCTTTATCGCCTTGTTGAAGCTGATCACATCCGCCGTCACCTTGGGCGCCTTGGGGCGGATCATCGGGACGATCCACGACTTGGGCGGTGTCAGATAGCGGTTCAGGTCTACCTCGACCACGGTTTTTACACCGGGTGCGTGGCGCACAGCTTCGGCCACCTTCTGCGCTACATCCGTTTTCGGGAACGGTTTCAGCGTGACGACGACCTTGGCTTTGGTTTCGCGCAGGATCGACGCGATCTGTTCGGGTTCCAGCAGCGGGTTGATCGGGTTCACGATGCCCGCAACCGCACCGCCCAACAGCGTCAGCGTTGTTTCGTTACAGTTGGGCAGAACGTATGCGACCACATCCTTTTCACCGATCCCCAACGACCGGAACAGGTTCGCCGTTTGCGCAACTTTGGCACGCAGTTCGGCCCATGTCAGGGTTTCCGCTTTGTCGTCCGGCCCCGAGAAAATCTGATAGCTGACAGCAGGCCGGTCAGGGTGTTGGCCCGCGGTGCGCGACAGCAGACCATACAAGGTTGCGGGCACATCGCGATCGGCCCAAGGCATCTGCTGTTCAATCGCATTGCGATCGTCCTTCGAAGCAAAACTCATCGAAGCTCCTCCCAAAATCTTCCGGGACAGTGTGTAAGGGATTAGACTTTCGTACAAGTCAAACGGACGCGACGGAAGCTTTCTCTGACGTTACGTTTCGGGTCGCGTCAGACATGCACGCCTTTCTGCGACTACAAAAAAGCGTGCTATTTCTTGCTATTCCGCAGCAATTCCATCCGTGAACTGCAAACGTGCCAGACGGGAATAAAGCCCGCCTTCAGCGACCAGTTCGTCATGTGTGCCAGTGGCGATGATACGCCCCTGATCCATCACCACGATACGGTCGGCCTTTTTCACGGTCGCAAGGCGGTGTGCGACGATAACCGTCGTGCGGCCCTTGGCCAGCTTGTCCACAGCGCTTTGCACCAGACGTTCGCTTTCGGCATCAAGGGCGGATGTCGCCTCGTCCAGCAGCAGGACAGGCGCGTCGCGCAGGATGGCGCGGGCAATGGCGATCCGCTGTTTCTGACCACCGGACAGCATCACACCCCGTTCACCAAGATAGCTGTCGTAGCCATCGGGCAAGGCCGCGATAAAGTCATGTGCTGCCGCTGTGCGCGCGGCTTCTTCAATTTCGGCATCGGTCGCATCGGGGCGACCGAAACGGATGTTTTCGCGCGCCGACGTTGCAAAGATCACCGGATCCTGCGGCACCAGCGACAGGTATCTACGGAACTCGGTCCGCGCCAGATCGGTCAGAGCCTGCCCATCCAGACGCACCGATCCGCTTTCGGGATCATAAAAACGCTGGATCATCTGGATGATGGTGGTCTTACCTGCGCCAGACGGGCCGACCAGAGCCACGGTTTCCCCCGGCGCAATAGTCAAAGACACGTGGTCCAAAGCGGCCACATCAGGGCGCGCCGGATAGTGGAACAGGACATCGTCGAACACGATTTCGCCCTTGACCGGCGTGCTTAGCGGCAGGGGCGTGGTGGTGTCCTTCACGCTGTCGGTGGTTTCCAGCAACTCGACCAACCGTTCGGTCGCACCAGCTGCGCGTTGCAATTCACCAAAGATTTCGGACAGCGCCGCGACCGAACCTGCCACCATGACCGAATAGATCACAAACTGGACAAGCGCACCGATGCTCATGTCCCCTGCCCGCACGTCCCACGCGCCAATCCAGAGAACACCCACAACACCGCTGAAGATCAGGAAAATCACGATCGCGGTCATCAACGCCCGCGTCCAGATCCGACGGCGGGCCGCGTCAAAGCTTTTCTCGGTCACTTCATTAAAGGCGGCGACAGTGCGCGCTTCGTGCGTAAAGGCCTGAACCGTCTGAACTGATCCCAGCGCCTCGGATGCATTGCCCGATGAATCCGCGATCCAATCCTGATTTTCGCGCGACAGCTTCCGCAATTTGCGGCCCAGCGTCATGATCGGCACAATCACCGCAGGCACGATCAGTAAGACCATCAGGGTCAGCTTCCACGACGTGAACAACATCAGAGCCAGACCGCCCACAAAGATCAACGCATTGCGGAGCGCGATAGAAATCGACGACCCGATAACACTCAGAATCAGAGTGGTGTCGGTGGTGATCCGGCTCAGAACCTCGCCGGTCATGATCTTTTCGTAGAACGCAGGCGACAGGCCGATAACGCGGGCAAACACCTCTTTCCGGATATCGGTCACAACCCGTTCACCCAGACGCGTCCCCAAAGCATAGCGCAGCGCCGTGCCCACTGCCAAAAGGCCCGTA
>CATNDK010000138.1 GCA_950096585.1 Thalassococcus halodurans
GGAAGCGTCCCGCCAATATCAGAACACCGTCGAAGTTATTTCGACGATGCGGGCCCTGATGGCACGAACTGTGAATATGGGCCAGTGATAGGGAAGGAACGACATGACCTCTATTGATGGCATTTCATCTCAGATCTCGGGTTTGCGGACGCAGACATCGCTTCAGCCCGAGAATGTGACCGGTTCGCAGGAACTGGGGCAGCAGGATTTCCTGACGCTGATGACCACGCAAATGAAAAACCAGGATCCCTTCGCGCCGATGGAAAACGGCGAGTTTCTGGCGCAGATGGCGCAGTTCTCGACCGTGAATGGTTTGGACACGATTAACCAGACACTTGAGTCGATGTCCGCGCAGTTGGGCTCCAGCCGCGTCCTGAACGCGTCATCGATGATCGGTCGCCAGGTGTTGGTGCCGGGCACGCTTGCCCGCGCGGACAGTGCGGGCGCGATTAACGGGGTCGTCGATCTGGTCGGATCGGTGTCGTCGGTCTCTATTCGGTATACGGACGCGCAATCCGGCGTCTTGCTTCACCAGCAGGAAATGGGGCCGCAGCCTTCGGGGCGGCTTGATTTCAGCTGGTCTGATGTACCGGCCAATATTCGCGACGCCAACGGGGCGATCCGCGTGTCGGTTGATGTGGGTGGGAACGGTCAAAGCGCTGCGATCGCACCGATGGTGTACGCACGCGTGATCGGTGTCGAGGTGCCGCCAGAAGGCACCGATTTTACCCTCAACATCGAGGACTACGGTCTTCGCAACAGCCTAGAGATCAGCGCGTTGCGTTGACCTTTTGCCACCAGAGCTAAGAACATGAAGGTGCAAAAATGACGTTTATAACAGCTTTGTCCGGCCTGAATGCCGCCCAGACCGATATTTCGACAACGTCGAACAACATCGCCAACGTGGGCACAGTCGGTTTCCACAGCAGTCGCGCTGAGTTCGCCGATTTCTATCCGAACTCTCCGTATTCCAACCCGCAAACGACAGTGGGCTCGGGTACTCAAGTGACCCGTGTGGCGCGCAGCTTCCAGCAAGGCACTGTGGGTGCGACTGGCAACCAGCTTGATCTGGCCATTCAGGGCGCTGGCATGTTCCAGATGCAGACCGAACCGACAGGCGGCGAAATCGCATACACACGGGCAGGGGCGTTCGGCCTGAATGAGAACGGCTATATCGTCAATGCGGAAGGCTACTACTTGAATGCCTATCCGGCCTCGGATGGCGGCGATGTCCTGTCGATGGTTGTCACGCAGCCTGTCAAAGTCGAGATGTTCGACGGCACGCCAAAAGCGACCGAGAATATCACAACAGCTGTCCAATTCCCGTCCGGTGAAAGCATTTCCGGCACGCAAGCGGTTGTTCCTGCCGCGGATTTTGACAGCGCGAACCCCGAAACGTTCGCCTATAGCAACTCGATCAACATCTTTGATGCCGATGGCCAGCCGCAAAGTGCGAATATGTACTACATCCTGCGCGATCTGCCGGATGTGGACGATGAAACCACGACATTCGAAGTGCGCCTGACAATCGATGGTCGCGATGGCACGGAAACCTTTGCAGGTGATGCCACAATAACCTTTGACGGTGACGGTTATCTGGTCGATGGCGCTGGGCAGATTTCGTTTGATGTCGCGGGACGTAGCATTGCCGTCGATTTACAGGACTCGCGCATCGAAGACGCCGAGTTTGCGGTGAAGTCTTTTTCCCAAGACGGCGAAACCCGCGAAGCGCTCAGTGGCCTACAGGTCGATGACGCAGGTCTGATTTGGGCGGCGTATGGTGGCCGTGAATCCAAGGCGATCGGTCGTGTGGCGCTTGCCAATTTCAACAACCTTGGCGGCTTGGAGAACCTCGGCAGCGCGACATACGGCGCGACCCGAAGCTCGGGCGCCGCGCAACTGGGTGTTCCGGCGGTCAACGGCTTCGGCTCGATCCGCTCTGGCGCACTGGAATATGCCAACGTCGATCTGACCAAGGAACTGGTGAACCTGATCACGGCTCAGCGAAACTTCCAAGCGTCGGCCAAAGCGTTGGAAACCAACCAGTCGCTGTCGCAGACGATCATGAACATGCGCACCTAAAGGACGCCGTAGTCTATGGATAGAATGATCCATACTGCCCTGAATGCCTTGCGTGTCATGCGTGACACGCAGGTCAATCAGGCGCAGAACCTTGCCAACCAGAACGTGCCGGGCTTTCGTCGTGATCTGACGGATAACACCAACACCAAGTTTCTGGATGTCATGAACGGTCTTCAGACTCGCGCCTTTCAGATGGAAGGCGAAGGTGGGGCTTTTGCTGAACAGGCAGGGTTTATGGACCGCACAGGCGAAGAGCTTGATGTGGCGATCGGTGATCAGGGGTACTTCTTTATCCAGCCGCAGAACGGCGAAGTTGCTTTGTCACGTCGTGGCGATTTGCGCCGCCAGCCTGATGGCACGCTGATCAACGGCGCAGGGGATACAATGCTGGACGCCGGGCTACAGCCCATTGTGGTCCCTCCGTATCAGTCGATCCGGATCACCGAACTGGGCGAAATCCACATAGAACCTCAGGGCGGCGCGCCGGGTGAAACCGTGGTCGCCGGCGTTCTGGGAACTGTTGTTCCTGAAGCCGACGTGCAGCTTCGCAAAGGTCTGGACGGGGAAATCCGGCAGGTTGATGGCGGTGTTCCCAACCCCAACCAAGGGGCCGAGGTGATCCAGTTCACGCTTGAAGGCAGCAACGTCAATCCGGTCGAGGAATTGCTGACCTCAATCGAAATCCAGCGCAACTTCGAGATCGGCTTGCGCATGGTAATGTCCGCCAAAGAACTGGACGAAGGCAGTGCCACTTTGATGCGGCCGCCTGAATAAACTGCGCCACCTATCCCTTTGGATTAAAACCATTCATCCGTAAGGGTTAGGCGCATTGGCATATGCGTTGCAGAAATCGATGAAACGGAATTTTCCCAGGAGGGGATGCGATGTCATCGAACGCCATGCATGTTGCAAAGACCGGATTGAACGCCCAGCAGGCGCGTATTCAGGTCATTTCCAACAACCTTGCAAACGTCAACACCACTGGCTTCAAACGCGACCGCGCGAACTTTGAATCTCTTCTCTATCAAGTGTGGCGTCCCGCCGGTTCCCAGACATCCGAAGCGACCGAACAGGCATCGCCCACCGCCGTGGGTACGGGCGTGCGCATGGTCAACACCGAAAAGCTTTATACCCAAGGCTCGCTCGCCAGCACCGGAAACGCGCTTGACGTGGCCATCGACGGAAAGGGCTTCTTTCAGGTTCTGATGCCGGATGGCCGGATCGGCTACACCCGCAATGGGGCGTTTTCCCAGAACTCCGAAGGCGTGCTGACCACCGCAAGCGGGTATGTCATCCAGCCTGAAATCCAGCTTCCCGCTGATGCCTTGTCTGTCACAGTTTCCGCAGACGGTATCGTCAGCGTCACCCAGCCCGGCGCAGTTGAACCGCAAGAGGTGGGTCAGCTGACGCTGGCAAACTTTGTAAACCCGCGTGGCTTGGATCCCATCGGGGAAACCTTTGTCGTCGAAACCAACGCAAGCGGCGCGCCCATTGTGGCCGCGCCTTTGGCGGATGGGGCCGGCAAGCTGGTTCAGGGCTTTCTGGAAACCTCCAACGTCAATGTCGTTCAAGAACTGGTCGACATGATCGAAGCGCAACGCGCTTACGAAGTGAACTCCCGCGCGATTTCGGCCTCGGACGAAATGATGCGGTACCTCTCTAACAAACTATAAGGGTCGCTCTTGATGAAGTTCTTTAAGTTTACAGCGGCTCTTGCCGCACTGGCCGTCGCAGGCTGTTCGACACAGGTTGAAAACGCCCGTTCGGAAAACTTTGAACCGGTCTTTCCGGTCGAGGCCATCGAAACAGAATACAGCCTGCCGTCGGGCGGGATTTATTCGACTTCGGGTCAGGGCCTGTTTGCCACGGACCGCCGCGCCAAAGCGATTGGCGATCTGCTGACCGTGCAATTCACCGAAAGCTTTTCGGCCAAGAAGACCCAGAACGCGGGCACGTCGCGGACCGATAACTACAATCTCGCACTGCCTGGTGCCATTTTCACCAACTTTGACGGCTCTGGCATGACGTCCAGCACGCAGCAGGCCTTTTCCGGCTCTGGCAGCGCGGCGCAGTCCAACTCACTGACTGGTCGTCTGTCGGTGTCTGTCGTGCGTGTCCTGCCCGGTGGGAACCTTGAAATTCTGGGGCAGAAGAAACTGACCCTGAACAATGGCGACGAATACGTCCGCCTGAGCGGCATCGTCCGTCCCGCCGACATCAGCGCGCAGAACGTGGTTCTGTCTGACCGCATCGCCAACGCCCAGATCGAATACATCGGCGCGGGGCAGGTGGCGGACGCTGGCAAACAAGGCTGGCTGCGGCGTGGCCTGAACACCGTTTCCCCGTTCTGAGGTAAGCCCATGATCCGTCACCTTTTGCAAATTCTGGCGCTGACCCTGATCATTTTGCCTTCAGTGGCCAGCGGCGACCGCCTGAAAGATCTGGCATCCGTTGCCGGCGTGCGTTCCAACCCGCTGGTGGGCTATGGCATTGTCGTCGGCCTTTCGGGCAGTGGTGACGGGAACAACAATCTGACGCGGCAATCGATGCAGTCCATCGTGTCGCGTCTGGGGCTTGAGGTGTCTGCCAACGATCTGGATGCCAAGAACGCCGCTGCCGTGATGGTAACTGCAGAGCTGCCGCCTTTCATCAAACCCGGTCAGACGATTGACGTGACCGTGTCCACCGTGGGAAAGGCCAAGTCGCTTCAGGGCGGCACACTGCTGATGACCCCGCTGATGGGTGCAGATGGCGAGGTTTATGCCATTGCCCAGGGCAATATGGTTGTCGGCGGGCTGGGTGTCGAAGGTGGTGACGGGTCATCCGTTGTTGTGAATATCCCGACAGTCGGGCGCATTCCGGGTGGGGGGACAGTTGAACGCCTTGTGCCGACGCCCTTTCTGGAAAGCGACTATTTCGTCCTGAACCTGCATCGGAATGATTTTTCGACGGCAGGCAACGTGGTGGATTCCATCAATGCTATTTTCGGCAGCGGTGTCGCCGCAGCACTGGACGGCACGTCGGTGCGTGTCCGCGCGCCCGCTGATCCGGCAGAACGGGTGGCCTTCATGGGCATTCTTGAAGGGATCGAGGTTGATCCAGCGTCGCCACCCGCGCAGGTCATCGTCAACTCGCGCACCGGCACAGTTGTCATTGGCGGTGATGTCCGTGTCTCACCTGCCGCTGTCGCGCATGGGTCGCTGACCGTACGTGTGAATGAGGATTTCAACGTCGATCAGGCTGCCACGGTTGTGAACGGCGAAGATGGCGTTGTGGTCGCTGGGGGTGAACCAGTTGTGACGCCCGATACGCAAATCGAAATCGAACAGGATCCCGCCCGCGCCTTTGTCTTTGATCCGGGCGTGTCGCTGTCATCGCTGGTGGATGCGATCAACGCGGTGGGCGCAAGCCCCGCCGATCTTGTCGCCATTCTGGATGCCTTGCGCCGTTCGGGCGCACTTCGGGCCGAACTGATCGTGATCTGAGGGTATTATGGAGCTTCCTTCAAAACTTCCCGTCCCGCTTTCGCGAAACGATGGCATCGCCCTGAACGGCAGCTCCAGCAGCGAAGCGCGCCTGCGCGCCGCATCCGAAGGGTTCGAGGCATTGTTCTTGCAGCAGATGATGAAGGC
Organism: Thalassococcus halodurans; assembly: GCA_950096585.1. Classification (GTDB taxonomy): domain Bacteria; phylum Pseudomonadota; class Alphaproteobacteria; order Rhodobacterales; family Rhodobacteraceae; genus Thalassococcus; species Thalassococcus halodurans_A. The sequence continues at coordinate 5,715 of CATNDK010000138.1, forward strand.
AGGGCGATCAGCGTCCTTGGCCAAAGGCATCTTTGATGGAACGGGTATGGATACAACGCAATCCCTGTTGGACCGCGCCATGACAGAGACCGGCGCAAGCCAGTCCAAGCTTGGCATGGCCGAGGCGATCTACCGGCAGTTTTCCGGCCACGTCGGAAAAGGGCGGTAATCCGCGATGTCCGATCTTTTCAATATCGGCCAGTCTGGCATCGTTGCCGCCCGTACCGCACTGACGGTCACGGGCGAAAACATCGCCAACGCCGATACCGAAGGGTATCGCCGCCGCGATGTGGCGCAACAAGAGATCGTCGGCGCTGGTGCGTCATTGTTGTTTACCGACGCGGGCCCTCAGGGCGTTGAAATCACCGACATCCGGCGCGCTTTTGATTCACTTATCGCCGCACGCACCCGCATGGCCACAGCGTCCCATGCCGCAGCCGAGGCATTCCTGCCGCATCTGGAACTGGTCGAAGACACGATGATCCCGCGCAACGGCGGCAGTGTGACCGATCTTATGGCGGACTTCTTCGGCTCACTTGCCAATATGTCCGGCTCGCCTGCGGACTCGGGCCTTCGCCGCGTCGTTCTGGAAACCGGTAGCACCCTTGCCGCAGGCATTTCTGAAATGACCTATGCAATTGAACGCATCCGCGACGGTGTTCAGGACGAAGCGCAGCGGCGCGTGGATGATGTGAACACACAACTGATCGCGCTGGGCGAGCTGCAAAAGGATATCACCTCGGTCACCGGAACCGCGCGTGCGGCACTTCTGGACCGTCGTGATGTGTTGTTGAACCAACTGGCGTCCAACATGGATATTCATGTCGCGGTCGGTGCGCGCGACTCGATCCTTGTGTCTGCCGGAACAGTGCCCGGTGGTCCGGTTCTGATGAACAATTCCGAGGTCGGCTGGATCAGCCGCGATCCCACGGGGCGACTGACGATCTATGATCCGACCTTGCCGGATGATGACACGCCTCCGGTGCGGATGCCGTTCGACGGGGCCTTGAAGGGTCTGAACTCCGCCATCGGCGCGATTGATGAAACCATCGGCGATTTGAACCGCTGGGCGACTAAATTCGTGCGGCAGATGAATGAACTGCACCAGCAGGGTCTTGACCTGAACGGCGACCGGGGCGGGCAGATATTTTCGCTGGACGGATGGGCCCCGACCTTATCACCGCTGAACCGTGGCTCTGCCTTGGTTGGCGTGACAGTTACGGACCCACAGGCGATGCCGGAAGGTCCGCTTGAGTTGGTTTACGACAGCAAAACGGCTGTCTGGCTTCTGAATAATGAAGAGGGCGAAACGCTGGCGTCGGGTAACCCGCGTCTTGGCGTGGAAGGTCTGGCAATCGCGGTCAGCGGCACTGTGGCCGACGGGGATCGCGTGACGTTGACGCGCACGAACGGCCATGCGCGCAACATGATGTTTCTTTTGGATGATGTGACAAACATCGCCGCGGCGGGGGCGCTGACGGTTTCATCCAGTCCGGAAAACGCCGGAACAGCCCGCATGTCAGCCAGCGAATACACGCCGCCTGTCAGCCCGTTTCAGGACCTGTCATCAGTTCTGACTGGCGACAGCGCGCAGGCGGTCGAGTTTTTGGCACCTGGCGTCGTTGGTACCATTCCGGCTGAGGCTGGTTCGGCCTCGCTTCTGGCGCTGTCACGCGACGGCGTGCTTGAAGCCAGCCTGCCGTCCGGTGCGAATGTGTCTGAGATCACGCTAGACATTGATGGCGAGGCGCACAGCTTTTTACTGCCGTCTGCAATGACGCCCGAAGAGGCCGCAGACGCACTGAGATCCGGTGCGGTTCTGTCGGGCGATGACCTGTCTTTTGCCGATCTGGGGCTGACCACCTCGGGCACCGACGGACGTTTTGCTGTTGCGGTGCAGGAAGGGCGCAGCATGCCCTCCGTTCAGGTTGTCACCGACGCGGGCAGTTTTGACGCGATCACGGTCGTTGATCCGGCGCTGGCCGCCGAATTGTCGGTGTTTACCCGCGAAGGCCGCCAACTTTCAGGTCCGCCATTGTCGCCGTCCGAGGCAGCAGCGCTTTTGACGCCCGAAAACGGCTTTGTCGTCGGCGCGGTCTATCAGCGCGTCGCGTTGAACGAGGCTTCGGGCTATTCGACCCTGACGCAGGATCAGGCCACTGGCGCAGGCGCGGCGACGTTGTGGCTGGGCGAGGGACTTGAGATCGCAACCTGGTCCGGCTCTGACGCCGCGCCCGCACGCGCATCTGAGACCATCGGGGTTGCCAGCGGGGGCAGCACC
>CATNDK010000139.1 GCA_950096585.1 Thalassococcus halodurans
GAAAACCGTCGGTCAACCGGATGCAGAGGCGCTAAGCGATTATATCCAAAAGGAAAAAATCGCTCCGACCTTCTCAATCGGATTTTTGCGGTAATCATCTTTTCTCTTGATTTTCTGCGCCTGCAAAGTAATAAAGTTGCGCGAATAGCAAACATGTGCGACTTTTATTACCGGACCGCTGAATATGGAGAGACCCATGCTCGATAATATGCCTCGCGGCACGATCTGCATTGAAGACATCGAGATGGGCATGACCCGTCATCTTCGTAAAGAGGTCACCGATAAAGACATCGAGATGTTTGCCGAGGTCTCGACAGACCACAATCCGGTGCATCTGGACGAAGACTATGCGCAGGACACGATCTTTGAAGGTCGTATTGCCCACGGCATGCTGACCGCTGGTCTGATTTCCGCTGTGATCGGTGAACAGCTTCCGGGTCATGGCACAATCTATATGGGTCAGACGCTGAAGTTCCTGGGCCCTGTGCGCCCCGGTGATGTTGTCTATGCCGAAGTAAAGGTCATCGACATCGATCTGGCCAAGCGCCGCGTCAAGCTGGATTGCCACTGCTCGGTCAATGACAAAAAGGTTCTGATCGGCGAAGCAACTGTTCTGGCACCCAGCCGGAAATTCGACTGATCCCATACTCCGCCGCGTTATTTCGGCCCAACAGGCGCAGGCTTCTTGCGCCTGCCTAAGGGGAAAGATAACCCTCGGTCCATGAGGATCATCCGCGACTATCAATTCGTTACCCCCGAAGACCGAGGCGCAAGCGCCGCTATCGGTAACTTTGACGGTGTACATATCGGCCACCAATCCGTGATCGAGATCGCGCGCAAGGCTGATCCGTCTGCCCCGCTGGGCGTGGTGACGTTTGAACCGCACCCCCGCGAATATTTCGCACCCGATGCCCCGCCCTTCCGCCTGATGAGCCCAAAGGCCCGCGCAACGCGGTTGGAAAAACTGGGGGTCGAACGGCTGTACGAGCTGAACTTCAACGCCGCCTTAGCCGCGTTGACCCCACGCGAATTCGCTGAAAACGTGATCACCCGTGGACTGGGGCTAAAACACGTCGTGGTTGGCGCCGATTTCTGTTTCGGCAAGGGCCGGTCCGGCACCGTTCAGGATTTGCAGACCTTTGGCAAAGAAATGGGGTTTGGTGTGACGATTGCAGAACTGCTGGAAGGCACAGAAGGTCAGGTATCATCCACCGCGATCCGCACAGCGCTGAGCGAAGGGCGCCCACGGGATGCGGCGGCACAATTGGGCCACTGGCACCGGATCGAAGGCAAGGTGATCGGCGGCGAACAGCGCGGCCGTGAACTGGGCTATCCCACAGCGAACATGTCCATCGACGGGCTGCACCCGCCCAAGTTTGGCGTCTATGCCGTTCTGGTCGACGTTCTGGACGGCCCCCACAAGGGCACCTACCACGGCGCGGCATCGTTGGGCGTGCGTCCGATGTTTGGCGAGAACCGTGCGAACCTTGAAACCTTCCTGTTCGATTTCTCGGGCGATCTGTATGGTTCGACCCTGTCCATCGGGCTGGTCGATTTCCTGCGTCCCGAGGAAAAATTCGACGGGCTTCAGGCGCTGATTGACCAAATGGATGCGGACTGCCGTCAGGCGCGGGATATTCTGGGTGCGCTATGAGCGATGACCCCATCAAACGCGACGGTCTTTCCCCCCGTTTCTGGGAGAAGAAACACTATTCCAAGCTGAACAAGGCGGAATGGGAAGCGCTGTGCGACGGCTGTGGCAAATGCTGTCTGAACAAGCTGGAAGACCCCGATACCGGCGAAGTGGCCCTGACCCGCGTGGCCTGTCGCCTGTTTGACGATAGCACCTGCCGCTGTTCGCAATACGACATCCGCCACCAGTTCGTGCCGGAATGCATCGTGATGACCCCGCAGAACATCGAAGAGCACGCCTATTGGTTGCCGAAGACCTGCGCCTATTATCTGCTGTGGTCGGGGCAGAAGCTTTATGATTGGCACCCGCTGATTTCCGGCACGCCTGAAAGCGTGCATGACGCCGGCGTCAGTATGCGCGATGCCACCGTTGCAGAATTTGAAGTTGATGATGACGACTGGGAAAATCACATTATCGACGAACCCATCTAAGACCTAAGGAACGCGCAATGTACTTTGCATCGGACAACGCCGGCCCCCTCCACCCCAAAGCGCTTGAGGCGCTGACACGTGCGAACGAAGGCTATGTTCCGGGCTATGGCGGCGATGATCTGACAGCCCGCGTTCAGGATCGCATCCGCGACCTGTTCGAAGCGCCAGACGCCGCTGTCTATCTGGTGGCAACAGGCACAGCCGCAAACAGCATCGCCTTGGCCAATTACTGCCAGCCTTTCCAGACGGTGTTTTGTACACCACTTGCGCATATCAACGTCGACGAATGCAACGCGCCCGAATTTTACATGGGCGGCGGCAAGCTGACGCTGGTTCCGGGCAGCGACCGCATGACCCCCGACGCCCTGCGCGCCACCATTGAAGGCGAAGAGGTACGTGGCGTTCACGGCCCCCAACGCGGCCCCGTGTCGATCACCCAGATCACCGAATACGGCAACCTTTATAGCCTTGAGGATCTGTGCGCGCTGACCGCCGTGGCCAAGGAGTACAACCTGCCCGTCCATCTGGACGGCGCCCGCTTTGCCAACGCCTGCGCGGCGTTGGGCTGTACGCCTGCCGAAATGTCCTGGAAGGCCGGTGTCGATGTTGCGGTCTTCGGTGGCACCAAGAACGGCCTGATGGGCGTTGAAGCGGTGGTGATGTTCGATCCCGACAAAGCGTGGGAATTCGAACTGCGCCGCAAACGCGGTGGCCATCTGTTTTCCAAACACCGCTACCTGGCGGCACAGATGGACGCCTATCTGGACGACAATCTGTGGATGACATTGGCGCAGCAATCCAACGCCAACGCCGCCCATCTGGTCGACGGTCTGACCGGTGCCGCAACCATCCGCAATGAGCCCAAGGGCAACATGGTGTTCTTTGATGTGCCCCGCCACCTGCATCAGAAACTGCAGGCCGCTGGCGCGATGTATTACCTGTGGGAAGGCACGTTCGAAGGGGACGACCCGAATGAAATGCTGACAGGCCGGTTGGTCTGTGACTGGTCCATCAGCCAAGACAACATCGACAAATTCGTCAGTCTGGTGAAGGCGGGCTAAGGCCCGATCAGTTCAGCTGGAAATGCAACTCATAGGTGCCTTCGTTGAAGGCACCGAACATGTCCGCCACGTCGGGATGTTCGACCGGTTCGTTGGAATAGTCGGCGATCAGATTCTGCTCAGAGACATAGGCCACGTAAAAGCTCTGATCGTTTTCCGCCAGAAGATGGTAGAACGGCTGCTCTTTGGTGGGGCGGCTGTCCTCGGGGATCGCCTCGTACCATTCTTCGGTATTCGCAAACTCTGGGTCCACGTCAAAAACCACCCCGCGGAAGGGGTGTTTTTTGTGTCGGACCACTTGGCCGAGGTTATATTTGGCGCGTTGCGAGTGCATAGACGATATCCCTAACGGGCTAATAATAACCTTTCAATCGCATTTTGTTCAACTTTTGGCCACATTTTGGTTGGAAACACTGTGTGGACGATAGTCCTACAGTTAACATTTTGTATCTTTTGCGGATTTTTTCGCACTTTGGATACAAATGGATTTTGCCACTGTTTCAATCCGCCACAATCCCTCTGATGCAACGAAATGTGTTTTCACCTTCGGGCGAATTCCGGTATATTGGATGCAATCAAAAAGCTGAAAGCAGCAAAAAATAGCGAGAGGCAAATGAGCAGAACTCTTCGCGCATTGGTGATTGTCCTTCTCGTCGCATCCTGCGGCGGGGGTGGTGGCTCTACATCCGCGCCCAAAAACCTTGATGATGCCTGCGCAATCCTTGCGCAACGCCCGCATTATGTGCGCGCCTTCCGGGCCGCCGAACGCAAATGGGGCGTGCCGATGCACGTGCAGATGGCCACGATATATCAAGAGTCGAAATTCATCGGCAACGCGCGTACGCCGTTCCAGTACAAACTGGGTGTGATCCCGACAGGGCGCCAAAGCTCGGCCTTTGGCTACAGCCAAGCGCTGGATGGCACGTGGAGAGAATACCAACAGTCCGAGGGCGGCTCACGCTCACGTCGCGACAACATTCAGGACGCGACGGACTTCATGGGTTGGTACATGGCACAAAGCCGCGACAGCCTCGGCATTTCGCTGCGTGACGCCCGCAACCAGTACCTTGCCTACCACGAAGGCCGCACCGGCTTTAAACGCGGCAGCTATAACAACAAGTCGTGGCTGCTGCGCGTCGCGAATGAAGTGGGACAACGGTCCTTGATCTACGAGATCCAGTTGGCGGAATGCCGTCACGCCAGATAACCCAATGGCGCGGCTGCGCCGCACAGGTTAGCTCGTCCTTCGGCCTATGGCCTGCGTCCTCGGTTTTGGCGCGCAGTCCTTAGATATTTTCTTTCTTCAAATACCTTGGGGGAATTGGCCGAAGGCCAAGGGGGCAAAGCCCCCCGTTTCCCAACCCGCGTAGTCGTTGTCTCTCACATGCTCCAGCTACGTCACCGTGGTCCATGTTGCGCGGGTGATTTTCCTGATGGCCTTCGAATGGCTGTTTGTTCTGGATGTTAAATGGAGCTGGGAGATCTGCGGGTTAGAGATATGTCACCGCTAGAACCTATCGGCCCCGAGCGTAAAAGGACTGGCTGCGCTGCCAACTTATTTCATACGGAAAGCACGCACTAAAAACGCAAAAGGCGGAGTTGCCCCCGCCTTTACCATGATAACATTTCCTGCACGCGATCAGTTCAGCTTGTCGATCTCGTCGCGGATGTTGAACAGGGATCTGGGCAGTGATTTCTTTTCCAGGCCACCCAAAATCACCGTTGTCTGGCTGCCGCCGGAATCGGTGATGATCCACTGACGCAGTTCTGTCGGGCTGTCCGTGAACTTCAACTGGATCGAGCCGTATTCGGGATTGCGTGGGTCCTGTGCCGTGACAATCGTTGCGGTGCCGTCGTAGCCATGCGCGGTCACCATGTTGGCCTGCGCAAGGTTCACGTTCGCCGCCAGAATGATCGACAGCGGCGTCTGGTTCAGCGGATAGGTTTCCGCCGTGCCGTTGATTTTACGGTCAAGGATCACAACGGTGCCGTTGTTAGCCATCACCAGCGCCTTTTCCGGCGGGTTATAGTCGAACCGGGCACGACCCGGGCGCGACAGGGAAATCGTGCCTGTCGAAATGGTGCCATCAGAGTTGATCTGCGTGAACGGGCTATCTGCCGTTTTGATACCGTTTAAATAGTTGGAAATCGCATTCAGCGACAGCTTGTCGGCCATGGCCGAGCTTGCTGAGAAGACGACCAATGATGCTGTCAGAGCCGCTTTAAGCAGGTGTTTAGGCATAGGTGGTTCGGTCCTTGGTTGTGTTCCTGTTCTTCATATAAGACCGACTTTGCACGTTGTCGCGGTGCTAAGCGATAACCAGCCGATTGTTGCCGGATAACACCGTGGGTCCAAATGAAAACGGGCCGCAAGACTGCGACCCGCTTGGGTATTCAACCGTTCCGGTGGCTTATTGTTCCGGCACCAGAATTTCGCGTTTGCCGACGTGGTTGGCCGAAGACACAACGCCTTCGTCTTCCATCTGTTCGACCAGACGGGCGGCTTTGTTGTAGCCGATCGCCAGTTTGCGCTGGATGTAGGAGGTCGAACATTTACGGTCGCGGATCACGATGGCGACGGCCTGATCGTACAGCGCATCTTCGCCGTCGGTGTTACCACCTGTGTTTAGGCCAAGAACCGCGTCGATGTTGTCGGCTTTGTCGTCATCCGGACCCTGCACAACACCCGAGATATATTCCGGCGGGCCGAAGGCCTTGAGGTGGTTCACAACTTCTTCGACCTCTTCATCGGACACAAACGGGCCGTGGCAGCGGGTGATTTTCGCACCGCCCGCCATGTAGAGCATATCGCCCATACCCAAGAGCTGTTCCGCGCCCATTTCCCCAAGGATCGTACGGCTGTCGATTTTCGACGTGACCTGGAAGGAAATACGCGTCGGGAAGTTCGCCTTGATCGTACCGGTGATAACGTCAACGGACGGACGCTGGGTGGCCATGATCAGGTGGATACCGGACGCACGGGCCATCTGCGCCAGACGCTGGATGCAGGCCTCGATCTCTTTACCGGCGACCATCATCAGGTCGGCCATCTCGTCGACGATGACGACGATGTACGGCATTTTCTTGGGTTCGAATTCTTCTGTCTCGAAGATCGGATCGCCGGTTTCATCGTCAAATCCCGTCTGGACGGTGCGTTCGAACATCTGGTTCTTGCGCAGCGCCTCTTCGACGCGGCCGTTGTAGCCGTCGATGTTGCGCACGCCCATCTTGGACATCTTGCGATAGCGGTCTTCCATTTCGCCGACGACCCACTTCAGTGCGACAACCGCCTTTTTCGGGTCGGTCACAACCGGCGACAGAAGGTGCGGGATGCCGTCGTAAACGGACAGTTCCAGCATCTTCGGGTCGATCATGATCATCCGGCATTCATCCGGCGACAGCTTGTACAGCAGCGACAGGATCATGGTGTTGATCGCAACCGACTTACCCGACCCCGTGGTACCCGCGATCAGCAGGTGGGGCATCTTGGCAAGGTTGGCGACAACCGGATCACCGCCGATATCCTTACCCAAAGCCAGCGGCAGTTTCTGATTGCCGTCGCCATAGTCACGCGACGACAGGATTTCGCGGAACGACACCATTTCGCGATTGTCATTCGGCAGTTCGATACCGATGACCGAACGGCCCGGAACGGTGGACACACGTGCAGACAGCGCCGACATGGAACGGGCGATATCGTCGGCAAGGCCGATCACACGCGATGCCTTCAGGCCCGGCGCCGGTTCCAGTTCGTACATGGTGACAACAGGGCCCGGACGGACCGAGACGATCTCACCTTTGACGCCGTAGTCATCCAGAACGGATTCCAGCATGCGTGCGTTTTCTTCCAACGCCTCATCCGACAGATGGTGACGTTCGACGTTTTCAGGGTTCGACAACAGCGACAGCGGCGGCAGTTCGTATTCGACCGAATTGTCTTCGAACTTCAGCTGCGGCGAGGATTCCTCGATCGCGCGCTTGGACGGTTGCAGCGGCTTGCGGTTCAGCGGCTGAACCACTTTTTTCGGCGGCTGAACGGGCGCGGCGCTGGGTTCCGCTGTGTAGGACGTGATCGGTGTGACGTCTTCTTCGTCATCGATATCTTCAAAGATATTGGCGTCATCTTCGTAGTCCGCCATCGGGGCATAGTCATCGACCCGCGTGTCCTGCGTCAGTTGCGCAGGTTCATGTTCGATGTCCTGTTCGATGCGCAGCTTTTGCGCGGCCAGACGGTTGGTCGCGGCCTGAACGGCGGCGGACAAGGCGCTCATGCCGCCGGTCGCAACAGGTGCTGCGGCCTCGACGGGCATGTCGGTGACCATGGGTGCTTCCATCTCGACCGGCGCATGGCCAGCGGTCAGCGGCGGTTCGGCGCGCAATGTTGCGCTGCGTGGTGTTGTGTTGGCGATCAGCGGATCAGGACGACGGCCACGGCCCTTGGTCAGCGGCGCTTCGGTTTCGATCCGGGCCTGCGGTGTGGTGCGCAGGCGGGCTTTGACTGCGTCCGAGATTTTGGCACTGATGCGGTCGCTGGCCGGTGCTTCGACGTCGTCCACCATGACCTGTTCAACCAGTTCCGGTTCCGGCAGCGGCTCTTGACGTTTGATCAAGGACGGCATGCGCGACAGGAAGCTTTGCTTTTCTTCGACAACAGGTTCGGGCGCAAACTGTTGACCGGCGTAATCGGCGTACATGTCCGGCTCGATCAGCGTATCTTCGGGCGCAGCAGGCATTTCGGCGCGGCGGACACGCGATGCGACGGGCTGAGCAGCTGCCTCTTGCGCAGCGGCCCAAGCG
>CATNDK010000140.1 GCA_950096585.1 Thalassococcus halodurans
CCACATCCATCGTACCCATCGCCACCGCGACAAGGATCATGCCCGCCGCCAGCGTGACACCGTTCCAGCCCACCCCGGGCAAGACCGCGAATAACGCCACAAAAGCCGTAACCACCGGAAGCGCCATGCGCCCCAAACGCATATCCGCCCAAGGCGCCAGCCACATCGACAACATCGCCCCAAGCGACGAAATCAGCATGACCACACCGAAATGCCCGTCAGACAATCCCGCATTGCCCTTGATGTCCGGCACCAAGGCTGCGAATGCGCCCCAGAAGAGGCCCATCGCGATAAAGGCGGCGGCTGGTCCGCGGCTGATATGCAGATCGTTTATCATGAATCCGACGTGCCACGGGGAAACTTCCCCGTCCAGTGGGTGAATCTTCTTGCCAATCGGGGGAATCCGGTCTATCGCGCGGGCTTCATGCGGGGTGACAGCCTTGGAGGCACCCTGCCCTATGATATGGAGAATACATCATGGCTGGAGAAATTCCTGATCTTCACGCCCAGGAACGTACGGGGACAGGCAAGGGCGCCGCTCGTCAAGCACGTCGCGACGGCTTGGTTCCTGGCATCGTTTTTGGTGGTGACGCGGATCCGCTTCCGATCAACATCCCCTTCAACGCCCTGCTGAAACGCCTGAAGGCCGGTCGCTTTAAGTCGACCCTGTTCAACCTCAAGGTTGACGGCCATGAAGACGTGCGCGTGATCTGCCGTGACGTTCAGCGTCACATCGTAAAAGATCTGCCGACACACGTCGATTTCATGCGTCTGCGCCGCACAACAAAAATCAACCTGTACATCCCGGTTGAGTTTGTTGGCGAAGAAACAGCGCCTGGCATCAAGCGCGGCGGCGTTCTGACTGTTGTTCGCCCCGAGATCGAACTGGTTGTTACAGCCGGCGACATCCCCGAGAAGATCGAAGTAGACGTCTCTGGCATGGCCATCGGCGATACGCTGACAATCTCTCAGGTGGCACTGCCTGAAGGTGCAAAGCCGACAATCGACCGTGATTTTGTTATCTGCAACGTTTCCGCACCGTCCGGTCTGGTTTCGGCAGAAAACGAAGCCGAAGGCGAAGAAGAAGAAGTTGCAGCAGAAGAATAATCTTCCGTCGCACGACTTACAGAAAAGCCCCGCTGATCCAGCGGGGCTTTTTCTTTTGGGTGGCAGCGAATGCGGTGTCAGCCCCTGTCGGGGGAAGGAAAGCTTTGGGTCAGCTTAGAGCTCATATCCCGATTGAACAGCGCGGTCAGCGCGTTGGACAGGGGCTGTGACCGGTCAAGGATTTTATAAAGGCGTTTACGATCCCATTCGATGAACCGCGCTCCTTCGCCCAGATCAACGGTGGCCGTGGCCTCGCTCGCTTTGCCTTGAATGAACGAAATCTCGCCGATGAAAACGTTCGACTGCATTTTGATCCGCTGATCGTCGCGCTCTAGAAAAACCGGCCCCTCCAGCACGTAATACAGCGACATTGGCACGGCGCCCTGAGACACCAGCTGTTCGGGCTGATCGACGGTCCTGACTTGGCCTGCGCGCATCACCTTGCGGAACTGGCCGGGCGTCATGGTCGGGAAATGCGCAAACAGCGCCTTGCGCTCTGCCGTCATGCCCAAAGTCGTCCGCTCAACCAGAATGCGTATCAAGGTCACCAAATTCGCCGCACCGATCATCAGGCTGGCAAAAATGGCATCCCAAAGCGGCGTGTCACCGATCGTGAAGTAGTAGAGGATGTAGAAGACTGTTCCGAACAACAGCAGAATACGCAGCCAAAGCCCGTCGCGCGCCAGCAGACCCGCCACATAAAAGACCAAAGCGGCACGCGCAAACAGGGCCGGATCGATGGCGAGTATAGATGACATACACTCAGGCCAGCATCACAAAGACAACATAGACGATGCCCAGCATGGTGAGCTGGTGAAGAAACTGATCGAACCCGAGTTGCACCCAGAAAATATGGTCATGTGGTTTGGCATTCCCCTGAAACCGGACCTTGGCCCAGTCGATATGGTAGTGAACGATGGCATCCCCCGCCCCGAACGCCAAAGCGATAGGAACAGGTGCGAAAAACAAAAGCGCGATGGTTGTCCCGATCCCGCGCAACACGGCATGTAGAACCCCGCCAATAGCCCCGTACTGGCCTTTCGCGCCAAGCATGGCGGGCGTTTGGAAGCAGAAGTCAGCCAGAAAATGTTTCAGCTGCAACAGCAAGAGACACAAGATAATCGCCATCAGAAACCGTCTACTCTTAAAAATGTCACGTGAGGTTTCGAAGTGGAAAAAGGTCGAAACACGCGGATCAATACGTCGGTCAAAATAGCCCCTCTTCCCCTGAACACCTTGATTTAACCCCTTATTCCCCGCGCCTGTCGAGGTTTAAGTTTCGATAAAGCCGTTCAGGCCAAATGTTTGCTGCCTGAGAATCCTAGAATGTCACCCCCCGAAACTCTGTGCGGTTGATCACGTCTATGGGTTGTATTTCCGGGCGCTATACTTCAGCCAAAGTGATTGACATCTAGCCAATAAGTTGTGTCCACTTTCATCCCATCCGGCCTTTTCAAGCACCACCAAAGGGAACACACGCCATGACAGATGTTGCACGACCACAGACGGCGACTGTTGGCTGGATGGGATTTGCCACAGGGGCCTGCGCGCTTGTTCTGACCATTGCAATCTTCTGGGCTGGCCCCTTTGCGCCCCAACAAAGCGTGGATGTCACACTGGGTGAACTGGCCGCTGATATCGCCAAGGCCGCCGCGCGATCAGTAGCCGGACAGCCCCAACCGGCACCGGTGGCACCTGAAAAGGACATCGACGACTATTTGCAGGTTCTGGTCGGGGTGCTTGCCGCGGTTGCGTTCATTCTGGGTTTGGCATCTTTCATGCGCCGCGAACGGGGACAGGTTGCCTTTTCGGGCATTGCCCTTGGCGGACTGGCCATCGGATTTCAACTGTTCACATGGACGATCATGGTGATCGCAGGCGTTGTGATCATTTTCGGCATCATGGCATCGCTCAGCGAAACCTTTGGCGACATTTTTGGCGGGCTCTTCGGCGGCTAGACCGCCATTGGCATGGGCCACACCTTCCGCACTAGTGGCACGAGCGATCAAAAAAGATTTGCCATGTCCCCCTGTCCTTTGCTAAGCGCTCGGTCATGACAATGATGATGACGGCAATTATGGCGACTAAGACCACCGCTCCGGCGGGGGGTGTTGTCGTGTTGTCTACCATCTGAGACTGACGAACAGACAGCCCCGCCGGAAGCGGACGGGGCTCTGATGATCAGCGTTCCCGTCCTCTCCGACAAAACCAGAGAGAAGACCAATGAACGCACATGTATCCCTGAATTCCGAGGACTCTGATCCCTACCAAGACAATGCGCTGGTTGTGGCCGTGGTCGGCGCAACTGGCGCTGTGGGCCGTGAACTGATCCGCTGCCTTGAAAACCGCAAGCTGCCTGTGAGCGAACTGCGCCTGCTGGCTTCGGCCCGCTCTGCCGGCCAACTGATGTCCTTCCGCGACACATCCCTGCCGGTCGAAGAACTGACCGAAGACAGTTTCAACGGCTGCGACATCGTCTTTTTCTCGGCTGGCGCCACACTGTCGCGAAAATATGCGCCGCTGGCCGTGCGCGCAGGCGCTGTCGTGATCGACAATTCCTCGGCCTACCGCATGGATTCCACCGTGCCGCTGGTCGTGCCCGAAGCCAACGCAAACGCGCTTGCACCCCACGCGGGCATCATCGCGAACCCCAACTGTGTGGCGGCCATCGCAACTGTGGCGCTCGCCCCTCTGGCCCAGTGCTGGACTGTGTCGCGCCTGAACATGGTGACATACCAGTCCGCCTCGGGCGCAGGTGCGGCGGCCATGGACGAACTGCGCGCCGCGACACAGGCGCATCTGGCGAACGAACCCTTTGAGCAAAAGGTTCTACCCCACCCCTATGCCTTCAACCTGTTCAGCCACAACGCCGAGGTGGATGAAGAAACCGGCTATAACGGCGAAGAACTGAAGGTCATCGCCGAAACACGCCGCATCCTGCATATGCCGAAACTGCCCATCGGCGTGACCTGCGTGCGCGTGCCGGTGCTGCGCGCCCATTCCATCGCCCTGTCGATCCGCTTTGACGGCTATGTCAGCCCCGAACAGATCCGCGCCTGTCTGGCCGAAGCGCCGGGCGTCCGTCTGGTGGATGACGCCGCCAAGAACTACTTCCCGATGCCCAGCGACGCGACTGGCATTGACGAGGTTCTGGTCGGCCGCATCCGGACCGATCTGGGCGATCCGTCGGGCAGCACAATCGCGATGTTCCTGTCTGGCGATCAGTTGCTTAAGGGCGCTGCACTGAACGCGGTGCAGATCGCTGAAACACTGATCTCGGCCAACGCGGCCTGATCATTCTGGAACTGTCTGTTGCACCAAGCGGGGGATGTGCGCCCCGCTTGGTTGCGCATACCCCGCCTTGCGCCTATTTCTGGTGCGCAACCATGGAGGGCTGCGATGAAACTGTTTGTCGGTCTGGGAAATCCGGGACGAGAGTACGCTGGAAACCGTCACAATATCGGCTTCATGGCGCTTGATCGCATTGCCGAAGACCACGGCTTTGGCCCGTGGAAATCCAAGTTTCAGGGTGAGCTGACCGAGGGCCGTCTGGGCTCTGACAAGGCTCTGCTTCTGAAGCCAATGACATTCATGAACCGCTCGGGCCAGTCGGTTGGCGAAGCGATGCGGTTTTACAAAATCGATCCTGCTGATGTCTGTGTGTTTCACGACGAACTTGATCTCGCGCCCGGACGCTTGAAGGTCAAAATGGGTGGCGGGCACGCGGGCCACAATGGTCTGCGTTCCATTCACGGACATATCGGCGAAGGCTATCAACGCGTGCGTCTGGGCATCGGTCATCCGGGCCGCAAGGAATTGGTCGCGGGTTATGTGCTGCATGATTTCGCCAAGGCCGAACAGGACTGGCTGGATGACATGATGCGCGGCATTTCCGATGGTGCGGCGGATCTGGCCGATGGCGATGCTGGCGGCTTTATGAACAAGGTCGCACTGCGGACGGCTCCTCCGCGTTCTTCCACCACGCCCAAGAAAAAGCCTGATCCGAAGACTGACGCGGCACCCGAACCCGCGCCGGAACCTGCCGAAGA
Organism: Thalassococcus halodurans; assembly: GCA_950096585.1. Lineage (GTDB taxonomy): Bacteria > Pseudomonadota > Alphaproteobacteria > Rhodobacterales > Rhodobacteraceae > Thalassococcus > Thalassococcus halodurans_A. Next base: position 5,157 of record CATNDK010000140.1, read on the forward strand.
CACACGCAGCCCGCTGCAAAAACTGGCGGATAAATTCAGATGACAGTGCTCGACGTCTTTCGCGCTCAGGCCACCGCCTGCGCCGCTTTGGGTTCGCCCTTTACAGCACGTCTGATGACGCTGTGCGCCGAACGTCTGACCACGGATAGTCCCGTTGGGGCGCATGCCCTGAACTGGAAAGGTGATCCCTCGATTCAGGTGGATTCTGTGCCGCTGCGACTGGCGGGTGCGTTGCACCGGCTGGTTCTGCGCGGCGACCCTGATCTTTCGCCCCATTGGCCGCCACACGAAACGGACGATGCGGCGCTGTGGGCAATCGTTGAAACCGCGCTGACGGAAAAAGCCGACCAGATCATTCCTCTGCTCGCCTCTGCCCCGCAAACCAACGAGGTTCGCCGGTCCGCGGTGATCATCCCCTCATTGCACCTGATTGCCGCGTGGGCGGGCAAGCCGCTATCGATCATGGAACTGGGCGCAAGCGCTGGCCTGAACCTGCTGAACGACCAGTTCGCCGTGGACACCGGCACTGTCCTCTACGGCCCGCAAAACCCGCTGTTCACCCTGACACCCGAGTGGACAGGCGACCATCCCGCGCCTGCCAATGTCGATATCGCAGCACGGCGCGGCGTTGATCTGACGCCCATCTCGGCCGAAAAACCCGAGGATTGCGAGAGGCTGATGTCCTACATCTGGCCCGATCAGGAAGACCGCAAAACCCGCACGCAAGCCGCCCTTGAGGCCGCTCGTCGCACTGGCCTGACACCGGATGCAGGCGACGCGGGAGATTGGCTGACTGATGCCCTGCCCCGCACCGATCCCGACCATATGGCAGTGATCTATCATACCGTCGCGTGGCAGTATTTCCCAGAGACGACCAAGGCCACCGCCATGAACGCAATGAACGCCTTTGGCGCCGACCGCCCCCTTGCCCGCATCTCCATGGAAAACGACGGTCAGGGCAAAGGTGCATTGGTGACACTGACACTTAGGCCAGAAGCGCGCGAAATCGTATTGGGCCGCGCAGATTTTCACGGAAGATGGGTGGACTGGACCGGCCCGACGCGCTTGGATTGAAATATGGAAAAAGACGCTTCACTGAATGTTTTCGGCCAAGACCTGAAGTCTTGCTCGGACGATCCCCTGACAGGTTTCTACCGTGACGGCCATTGCAACACCTGCATGGCCGATCAGGGCAGCCATACCGTCTGTGCGATCATGACGGCAGAGTTTCTGGCCTTTTCGAAATACGTCGGCAACGATCTGTCGACCCCGCGACCCGAGTTCAATTTCCCCGGCCTGAACGCGGGGGATCAGTGGTGCCTGTGTGCGGGCCGTTTTCTGCAAGCCCACGACGAAGGTTGCGCCCCGCGCGTGAACCTTGAGGCCACGCACCAGAAAGCACTGGAAATCGTGCCCTTCGAGATTCTCAAGAAATACGGATTGAACGGCTAACGTCAGGCCGCATCATCGGTGATGGTGGTTGGTACCATCGCCACCTGATCGTCCATCAATGCATCGATGAACAGCGACAAAAGCTGTGGTCGGCCGCTGACGCCCGCCTTACGGTAGATGGCGTTCGTTTGCGCCTTGACCGTGCCCTCTGATGTCTGGCGCAGGGCGGCGATTTCGGTCGTGGACAGGCCTTTGATCGAAAACAGCGCAACGTCCCGTTCGGCAGGGGTCAGCCCCCACTCGGTAAAGCGTTCGTTCAGCACATCCATGAATGCACCAGACGCCAGACGCAGTGATGCCTCGGCCTTGTCCCGCGCCCGCGCGCTTCTACGCAGAAGAATGGCGGTCATGACAACCCCGAGGATCAGGCCAACGCCTGCGAGAATTTCGATTGTTTCGTATAGCGCCCATGAAATCGGTTTCGAAGAAAATCCGACAAGCGACGACAGCATTTCCCACAAAAACACCGACGCACAGATCAGCTGAAGCGCCAGAAGCAGGGAAAAGATCAACCGCTCTTTCATATATCAAGTCCCGCCAGTCATGTTGCGGGATATGCGCGCCGGTCAATCATCATCGTCGTGATCATCTTCGTCATCGTCGTCTTCTTCATCGTCGTCGCTGTCGTCTTCGTCATCATCATCGTCATCGTCGCGATCATCATCGTCATCGTCGCGATCATCATCGTCATCGTCGCGATCATCATCGTCGTCATCGTCATTCGACCCAGAGCCGCTGTTGGACGACGAACTTCCACTAGAGCTGCCCGACGACGAGTTGTGATCATCGTCATCATAATCATCGTCGTCGTTTTCGTCTTCGAAATAGTCCCGAAGGATAGCCCCGGTCTTCGGATTGAAAACGATTTCACGTTCACCAAAGGGCGACTCTGCATGTACCCGCACACGGCCAAGCCATGTGCGGGACACTTCGATCCGCGTGTATCCCTGATTGCGTAGGGTTTGGACAATCTGGTCTTGTGCCGATTGCGCCAACGCGGGAACGCCGGACAGCAGCGCACCAATCAGAACAAGAGTATGTAGATAACGCGGCACCATGGCTCAAACCTTTTCACAGGACGGGACAGGAATAAACCATGGTGGCACGAAGGTCATAAGTGTTGGACGAACCGACTGATCAGTCGTCGTCGTCCTCATCATCATCGTCGTCATCATCTTCATCTTCATCATCGTCATCGTCATCGTCGCTATCGTCATCATCGTCATCATCATCGTCGTCGTCGTCGTCGTCGTCGTCGTCGTGATCATCGTCATCGTCGTCATCATCATCATCGTCGTCGTCGTCGTCATCATCATCATCGTCGTCATCATCATCGTCGTCGTCG
>CATNDK010000141.1 GCA_950096585.1 Thalassococcus halodurans
GTTCATGACCAAGCCGTTTTCCAACGCGGAGGTCGTTGAAGCTGTTCGGGCGCTTGCCCTGCAGCCATGATCGACGACGAGGAAAAGGCCGGGTTACCTGTTTTTCTGGAGCGGCGCAGCTACCGCCGCAGAAGGCTTCATGACGCGGCGCGTTTGTTGCCGGTGCTGGGGCTGTTGGGGTGGATGGTGCCGCTTTTGTGGTCGGTTGATTCTGCCAAGGCGCCCGCTTCGTCCAATGTTCTGACCTATGTTTTTCTGGTCTGGGCCGCGCTGATCAGCGCATGTTTCCTGATTTCATCCCGTATGTCGCGCAACGAGCGTAACAATCAGGACACTGAGGGCGGACAGGACGGGCAGCAATGACCTCGTTCAACGCCCTTCTGGCCATTTGTCTGGCCTACGTTTTTTTCCTTTTTGTTGTGGCCTTCGTGGCTGAACGATCCGCGATGCAGGGCCGCGTGCGTTGGTTGCGCTCGCCCTTGGTATATACCCTGTCGCTGTCGATTTACTGTACCGCGTGGACGTTTTACGGCGCGGTGGGCTCTGCTGCACGAAACGGCATTGAATATGTGGCGATCTATCTGGGGCCGAGCCTTGTGATGATCGGGTGGTTCTGGGCGGTGCGAAAGCTGGTGCGCATCGGACGCAGCCAGCGCATCACCTCTATCGCTGACCTTATTTCGTCGCGTTATGGCAAGTCGAACTTCCTTGCCATGTGTGTGACGATCTTCTTCGTTTTGGGGACAACGCCCTATATCGCACTGCAGCTGCAGTCTGTTACGCTCAGCTTCGAGGTCTTCGGGCTGGCGGAAAACGTATCTGGCGGGGGCGATCTTAAGACCCGCACGGCCTTTTGGGTTGCGATCGGTCTAGCCATTTTTACCGTCGTCTTCGGCACCCGAAATCTGGACGCGAACGAACGGCACCATGGCGTTGTGATGGCGATTGCGGTCGAGGCGGTGGTGAAGCTTGCCGCGCTTCTGTCTGTCGGCATTTTCGTTGTCTGGGGGCTGTCTGATGGCATTCCGGACATCCTTGAACGCATCGATGCGTCGGAAATCGGCATCTGGCAGGTCGATGGCGGTCGCTGGGCGGGCATTACCTTTTTGTCTGCGGCGGCGTTTCTGTGCCTGCCTCGCATGTTTCAGGTTCTGGTCGTCGAGGCCGCTGATGATGCGCACCTGAGAACGGCCAGCTGGGCCTTTCCGATGTACCTGATGCTGATGTCGTTGTTCGTTGTGCCTATCGCGGTTGTCGGGCTCGATCTGCTGCCGGCAGGGTCAAACCCTGACCTGTTTGTTCTGACATTGCCTCTGAGCCAAGGCCACGAAGGGCTGGCTGTTCTGTCGTTCTTGGGCGGGTTTTCATCGGCGACATCGATGGTGATCGTGGCGGCCATCGCGCTGTCCACCATGGTGTCGAACCATATCGTAATGCCGATCTGGCTACGGCTGACCGGGGTGGGGGCGACCATGTCGGGCGACGTGCGCTATGTCGTTCTGACTGCGCGGCGCGTGTCGATCGCTTTGGTCGTGATGCTGGGATACGCCTATTACAAACTGTCTGGCGGCGGCAGCGCATTGTCCGCGATTGGTCTGGTTTCCTTCGTGGGCGTGTCGCAGGTCTTGCCTGCAATGTTGGGCGGTATTTTCTGGCGCGGCGCAACACGGGCAGGGGCCATTGCCGCGGTCGTTACCGGCTTTTCGATCTGGACCTACTCGCTTTTCCTTCCGTCATTGGGCGATGGCGTGATCTTTTCGGCGCAGATGATGTCGCAAGGCCCGTGGGGCATCGACTGGCTACGTCCCCAAGCACTGTTCGGTATTGAAAATATCGATCCGCTTCTGCACACGCTATTCTGGAGCATGATGCTGAACACAATCGCCTTTTTCGTGTTCTCGATTATCAGTTTTCCGGGCCCGATCGAACGGCTTCAGGGCGCGCAATTCGTCAATATCTTCCAGCATTCCGCCAGCCCGCGCAGCTGGTCGGCAGGGGTCGCGCAGACCGAGGATCTGTTGATCATGGCGCAGCGCATTCTGGGTGCCGCCGACGCCCTTGCGTTGTTCGAGCGTGAGGCCAACAGGCAAAAGGTGTCCGGCGATTTGCCCGAACCCACACCTGATTTCCTTCAGGTCCTTGAACGTGAACTTGCGGGCTCTGTGGGGGCTGCGACAGCGCATGCAATGGTCGGCCAGATCGTGGGTGGCCATTCTGTTTCGGTCGAGGACCTGATGGCCGTGGCCGACGAATCCGCGCAGCTTATGGAATATTCATCCCGACTGGAAACCCAGTCGGCTGAACTGACACGGACTGCCCGGAAGCTGAGGGAAGCAAATGACAAGCTGACACGCCTTTCTGTTCAGAAAGACGCGTTCCTAAGCCAGATCAGTCATGAACTCAGAACACCTATGTCCTCGATCCGCGCGTTTTCGGAAATTTTGCGGGACGGACGTGATCTGGATGGTGCCGAGCAAAGCAAGTTTTCGTCCATCATCCATGACGAAGCGATCCGCCTGACGCGCCTTCTGGACGATCTTCTGGATCTGAGCGTTCTGGAAAACGCCAAGGTCAGCCTGAACGTACAGCGCGGACGGCTGGGGGACCTTCTGGATCGGGCCGAGGCCGCGGCAGCTAGCAATGCGGATGGTGGGCCTTCTATTCGTATCACCCGTGACCGTGACGCCGAGGACGTCTGGGTACAGACCGACCTGGATCGCTTGACGCAGGTCTTTATCAACTTGCTGAGCAATGCGCGCAAATACTGCGAAGCGGATGATCCCGAACTGACGATCACGATCAGCCAGAAAGACGGGCAGGTCCGGATCGATTTTGTCGACAACGGTAAAGGGATCAGCATCGAAGCCCGCGATATGATCTTTGAAAAGTTCGCGCGGATTGGCGAACAAAAGGCAGGTGGCGCGGGGCTTGGGCTTGCGATTTGCCGTGAAATCATGGCGCGTCTGGACGGTGAGATCGTGTATCTACCAACCACCAAAGGCGCGGGTTTCCGCCTGACGCTGCCCTTGGAAATGGCTTTGGCCGCGCAATAAGCCGTGATTTTTCCGTGCATTTCCCGGTGCGGGAAAGCTTTTGCTAACGATATTTAGCGAAAACCGTTGGTGCGTACGACGGCACAGGCACCAGATGGACATCAATACCCACAGGCAGATCATTCTGAAAAAGGCATCGACGACCCGTCGCATGGCGGATCTTTCAGATTTGCCCGTGGATAAGGCCTTGGAACGCGCGCTTTCCACGACGGCACGGGATTTGTGGGGGCTGGTTCTGGATGTCGCGTCGGTTTCTCAGAATGTGTTGTTGCAGGACGAATGCGGCGATGTGCTGGGAACGGACCGTCTGTTTCTGTCGTTAAATGGGCAGCACGACGGTTTGGGCTTTGCGTCGATCGACGCTGATCTGCATTCGGCTATCGTCGAAAGCCAAACCATAGGTCAGGTAACCGGCGCGCCCCCTGAAAAACGTGGCTTCACCAGCATTGATGCAATGCTTGCCGCGCCGTTCGTAGACGGGGTTATGACGCGCCTGTCCATGGCGCTTGCCCGGCCCGAGGCATCTTCGGATTTCTGCGGGTTTGGGGTGGGGGAACGGCTTGAAAACGGCCGCGCCGCACGGCTGTTGATGGGCGCGGTTGCGTATCGTCAAGTCAATGCAATGGTCGAACTGGCCTCGGGGCTACGAAAGGGAGTTCTGACGTTGCTGGTCCCCACCGAACCGCCGCACCAGCCCGTGGAAGAGGACAAGCCGGTTCATCTGTCAGATGACATGCTGATGGAGCTTAACGTCTGCTTTGATGCAGTGCTGTGCAAATTGAAGATGCCCTTGCAGCAGCTACACGAATTAAGTGTGGGCGATAGGTTGCCCCTGCCAAAGAATGTCGAGCAGACGGTCGAGCTTATGGCGCGGGACCGGTCGGGCTTTGGCTCGGGGCAGTTAGGGCGTCTGGATGGTCAAAGGGCGTTCCGCATCGATGAGGACTCGCCCCTGATAGCGCATCTGAAAGAAGAAGAGGCGGACAACGCCGAAATCGCGCAGGTCGAGGCAGTGCCGGAAAAACAGGCGCTGCCAGCCGAGTAAGGGGCACTTATTGCTGGGACAGGGCGTCCAGCGTCGGGCGCAGACCGGCCAGATCGTAGCCGGCGTTCGCCGCTGTTTGCAAAATCTCGTCCGTGCTCATCTTGCCGACCTGACCGAAGGCCCAAACAACAGTGCAGCGCGTGCCGGATGCACAATAGGCCAGAACCGGGCCTTCGCCCTCGGCCGCAAACGCCGCCTGTTTGGCCACGTTTTCAGGCGTCATCGTCTGGTGGGTCAGGGGAAGCACGTCATATGCGATGCCTGCTTCTGCCAAAGCCGCGCCGATGGTTGCGGATTGGTGGCTGGGCGGAACCTCGGCATCGGGACGGTTGCAGATGACTTTCTTGAAGCCAGCAGCTTGCAATGCGGGAACGTCCTCGACCGAAATCTGAGGCGAAACGTGATAGCGGGGTGTGACCTGACGGATATCCATAAAACCGCATTAGCGCCCTGCGAATGTTCTGTCTAGATTCTACGATGACGGGCCGACAGGTTGGCGCATTTTCCCGCCCGAAACCGCGTGGTTTTGGCCGCGCAACACTGCCTGCGAAGTGATTCGTTCGCCTATTGCCTGATTCGCGATTTTGCCGTCTAATATCGCCAAAACCAAAAAGCAGAGCGCAAGCGCCAGCAGTGGCCGCAATTAAGGACAGGCATTTGTCAGAGTTAGTAGTTTCATCCGTGACAAACGGTGTGGCGGTATTGGCGTTGCACAATCCTCCGTTCAACGCCCTGACGGCCCCGCTTCGCACAGCCTTGTCCGAGGCCCTTTCCAACGCATTGGCCGATGATGACGTCACCCAAATTGCCATCATGGGGCAGGGCAACGGTTTTTGTACTGCAGCGAACTTGCATGAGCTGGACGACCCGTTTGACCAGCCCGATTTGTCGGAACTGGCGCTGCAGATCGAAGAATGTTCCAAGCCCGTGGTCGCGGTTCTGCATGGCGCGGTTTTGTGGGGCGGGCTGGATTTGGCCTTGGCGGCGCATTACCGGATCGCGCATCGCGGGACGCGCGTGGGCGCGCCCGAGGTGCGGCTTGGGATTGTTCCCTTTGGTGGAGCAACGCAAAGGCTGCCCCGCCTGATCGGTGCGGCGGCGGCTCTGGATATTCTGGTGGGCGGACAATCCCATGCGGTTGACCGGATGCCTGCGCAGGGGATCGTGGACGCCCTGTTTGCCTCGGACGACTTGCAGGCCGAAGCCATCAAGTTTTGCGAAACGCTGCAAAAAGACGGGCGTGGGCCACGCAAAACCTCGGACGCCACGCGCGGGTTCATTGATGCGGCAGGCTATCAGGACGTGATCCAGACCCGCCGGGCGCGACTTGCGGCACTTCCTGAAAGCGCGCCCCTGGCCATTCTGGATTGCGTCGAAGCCGCACAGTTGCTTCCGATGTATGCAGGATTGGCGCTTGAGGCCCAGACGTTCGAAGATTTGCGTCAGGGGGATCAATCTAAGGCGCTGCGCCGCGCCTTTGTGGCCGAGCGGAAAGCAGGGCAGCTTGCGCGACCGCAAACCGATCAACCGATGCCGCGGTATAATGTGCTGGGCATTCTGGGGGGCGGATCGCTTGCGTCGCATCTGGCTATCGCGGCGCTGCACGCTGGTATGAAGGTGCGCTGGGGGACGAAGAACCCCGAAGTTTTAAAGCGCGGTTTTGCGCAGATCGACGGGTTTTACCGCCAATCGATCAAGCTGAAACGCATCAGCGAGGACCGCGCCAAAGCCGAGTTGGGCAATCTCGCCATGGGGGACGCTGAAGAGATGGCCAAGGGCTGTGACGTGATCCTTCACGCCGCGCGCGGTCAAAGCGGTGTTCCCGGCCCCGAAGGCGCGGCCCGGATCAAGGCGTTTCCGGATCAGGTAAACTCGGTCGCGCTGCGGTTTGCCCCGCCAGCACACATGCATGGGCTGGTCGAAATTTTGCAGGGTCCGGAGGCAACCGAAGATGACCTTATGGCGTGCTACGCTTTGGTCCACCGGATGAACAAAACGCCTATCCGCGTGAAATCCCAAGGGGGCAGCGTGGTCGGACGTATGATGGCGTCGCTGCATCGGATGGCCGATATCCTCGTCGATTTGGGGCAGTCGCCCTATGATATCGACTCTGCGCTGATGGCTTGGGGCTGGCGCGCGGCGCCGTTTGCCACACGCGACGGGCGCGGGCTTGAGGAATTTGCCACGGCACCAAGGGCTGAGGCGGGGCGAAATTGGTCGGCCTATCTGGTGGCCAACGGGCGCAAAGGGCGCGGCGACGGCGGCGGCTTCTACGGCATCAGTGAGAACGGCAGCCTGGTGCCGGATAAAGCGGTGCTTGACCTGATTAACGCGACACGCGTTCCCAAGAAAAAGATGCCGGACGACGAGATCGTGGAGACGATTTTGGCGGCGATGGCGAATGAAACGATGCGGATGCTGGAAAACAAAATGGTGTCGCATCCTCTGATAGTCGACACTGCAATGATCAAGGGGCAGTCGTTTCCCAGATGGCGCGGCGGGCCAATGGTTGCCGCAGATCTGATCGGTCTATTCCGGCTGAAGCGGCGTCTTGATGTGCTGGATCATCCTGACACGGCGTTCTTTGAGCCGCGCAACGGTTGGCAAAACCTGATCAAGAATGGTCGGAATTTCAACGATCTTAACTAGGTCGTCTTAGCCAAGAAAAATGCCCACGATCACCATCATCAGACCGATGACGGACAGAAACAGCGCGCCAAGGTTCAGGGGAACGACCTTTTGAATGGCAGCGCGCAGTTCTTCGTCGGTTTGGCTGGCTTTCTTGGCTTTTGCGACTTTCAGGATGCACCAGACCAGACCGACAAGCCCGACCACGGAAACGACAGTGCCTGCCCAAATCAACATGTCCATTTGGTATCCCCTGAATTTGTTGTGCGCCGTAGGCGGTAATTGATCACAACCGCGCTCGCAACCCCTTGATGGTCGGGGCGGGCTTGGGTATCCCAACATCTGATCGGCAGGAGACAGCTATGAACGACGAAACATCATCGAACAGTTACGGCGTTGCCGCAGGCGAATTGCGCCAGTTCATCGAGCGTTACGAACGCCTCGAGAGCGAGAAGAAAGACATTGCCGATGCCCAGAAAGAGGTGATGGCCGAGGCGAAAGGCCGTGGCTATGACACCAAGGTCATGCGCAAAGTCATCGCGCTGCGCAAGCGCGACGCCAACGACATCGCCGAAGAAGAGGCGGTGCTGGATATGTACAAATCCGCTTTGGGTATGGCCTGATTTTATAGGTCTACTGAACGCTTAAGACAGCCGCGCGCTTTCGTCATCGAGAGTGCGCGGTTTGTGTTTCGCCCCCTGCAATGTTGCGGCCTCATCGACGCCGTCCAAAGCCGCGGCCGCAACGGCGGACAAACTGAAGGTCGGGACCGTTGCGATCCCCTTCAATGCGGCGCGTCCCAATGCGTGAACGGCCAGATAGATGGATTGCGCGCCCACAACGCCCGCGCCCTCGGCTGGAATACCTGTCGAAATCGCCTCGCAGGCGGCGACATCTTTCGAAATGTAGGACCGGCAGATCATCGGACGTGCATCGTAGATGCGGCACATGCGCGTTTCGGGATCAAGGGACGGGCAGGCACGGGGATGCCAGTTGCGGCCATCAGGCCCCTCGGGAAGCTGCGATAACGCGGCGTGCACATTGCGCGCCTCGGCCTCGGTGAAGATCGGAAGAGCACACGTCTGAACTCCAGTCACAGCGCTATCTCGTATGCCGTCTTCTGCTTGAAAAA
>CATNDK010000142.1 GCA_950096585.1 Thalassococcus halodurans
CCGCCGATGTGGCGATCCGTGGCTTCCACTCCACCGACATGCGTCTCTGGGATGCAACGGCCACCGCGGAACTGTTGGAATTCATGGGCTACGAAAAGCAGGACCAAAGCGGGTCAGTGACGCGCTACCACATCCCCGGCGGCAACGATGCCAATGTGATTGACCTGGCCCAGCTTCAGGCATCGCCCGCCGCGCAGGGCGCGGGATCTGTCCACCATGTGGCCTTTGCCGTGGAAAACCGCGCCAAACAGCTGGAAGTGCGCAAGGCGCTTATGGACACAGGATACCAAGTGACGCCTGTGATTGACCGCGATTACTTCTGGGCCATTTACTTCCGCACTCCGGGCGGTGTCCTGTTCGAAATCGCAACAAACGAACCCGGCTTTGACCGCGACGAAGACACCGCGCATCTGGGCGAGGCACTCAAGCTGCCATCACAGCACGAACATCTGCGCGACTTGCTGGAACAGAAGTATCTGGAGCCGATCCATGACTGATCTGGTCTTTGCTGAAAGCCAAGGGACCGAAGGCGCGCCGCTGGTCTTTACCTTCCATGGCACAGGCGGTTCGGAACGACAGTTTCACGACTTTGCCCAAAGCCTGATCCCCGGCGCGCATGTGATTTCGCCGCGCGGCACCGTGAACGAACACGGCGCGTTGCGGTATTTCAAACGTACCGGCGAAGGTGTCTATGACATGGACGATCTACGTGAACGGACCCAAGACATGGCACGCTTTCTGTCCGAGCATAGGACACGTTTGGGCGCGGATCGGGTGGTTGGCCTTGGCTATTCGAACGGCGCCAACATTCTGATGAACGTGATGTTGGAGCATCCGGACATCTTTACCGATGCGATGCTGCTGCACCCGCTGATCCCGTGGTCGCCTGCCCCGCAACCGGGGCTGGCGCAATCACGCATTCTGATCACGGCAGGCGAAATGGATCCGATCTGTCCGGCCCAGCAGACACGGGCCTTGATTGCCTATCTGGAACAACAAGGCGCGGATATCCGCGCAAATTGGCATTCCGGCGGTCACAACATCATGCAGAGCGAAGTCGATGCCATGAGCGATTTCTGCGCTGCGATCACCGCCTGATTCCCCATTGCCCTGAAACCGAAAACGCCCTCATGAAAAATCATGAGGGCGTTGAAAACTACTATCATGCGATGCCTTCAGGCACCGGCGTTATGCGTCAGTGCATCGTCTGAGGAGACAGACGTGTAATTTCTTCTTTAAGCTTAAGCTTTTGCTTTTTCAGTTGGGCCACGCGCAAATCGTCAACGCCGGGCGATCTTTGCGCCTCTTCTACTGCGTCTGACAGAACACGGTGCTTCTTCTTCAGTTCCTGCAAATGCGAACTCAAGCTCATAGTGACCTCCTGTTTGTGAATAGAATTTCAGTGCATCATATTTTTTTTACAAAGTCACGCTGCACGCGCATTCTTGGGCGAGGATTATCAAAAGTATTTAGCAAAAGTTGTGCAGGCGCCTAGAAAGATAGCGCGCCGCCATGGCGTAGGATGGCCCTGATCTCGGGGCGATAGTCATCCCCGTCGGTCATATGCTGGCGGCCTTGGTGCAAAACGATGGGCGCATGCAGACGGAACGGCGCGCGGCCTTCCTTGCGTCCGCGGATCAACACCAACCCTGCATCGCGACCCGACCGCGGCACAAAGGGTTTCACTTCGACCGAGCCCAGATATTTCGCGAATCCGGAAATAAGTTCCGGCAATTTTTCGGCGCGATGAATGAATGTTACGGTGCCACGCGGCGCGGTGCGCTTGGCAGCGGCCTTGATCCAATCGGCCAAGGGCGTTTCGATGGACAGCCCCGCCTCTTTCCCGCTGTCTTGCGCAGGTACGCGTTGGGACGGATCGTAATACGGCGGATTGGCGATCACATGGTCAAACGACATTTGCCGCAGCTCAGCAGACAGATCGCGCAGATCGTTGGTTTCGATCACAGCGTCCAGACCGTTGCTTTCGGCATTCCAGCGCGCAAGCTCGGAATAGTCAGGCTGCCGTTCAACGCCCCACAGGTACAATCCGCTGACGCGCGCGCCCAGACACAGCAACGCAGGCCCTGCCCCGCAGCCAAGCTCTAGCACGCGATCCCCCGGCTTTGCCGGAACGCTGGCCGCCAGAAAAACAGGGTCAACGCCCGCGCGATATCCGATGCGCGGTTGGCGTAACGTCAGTTTACCGCCCAAAAAGGCGTCCTGCGTCAGTTCTTCTTCTGAAAAGGTTCTAACCTTCGAATTTAACACCGTTTTCCCAAAGAATTGTTCTTGCACGTGCAAGGTCCTGCGCCCTAACCATAAGGCGGCGTGGCAAAATGCCAATGGACCCTTCGAGCACGCTCATATTTACGTCGAGTTCAAAGGTTTCTATACCCGCGTCGTCCAGCACTGTGCGGGCAAGTGGAATAAGAGTAATATCGGTCGTGCGCAAAAGCTCTTCCATATTTCTCATCTAAACATCGGGGTCGGCCAAAGTCGACCCTTGGGGAGCATCACAATGGGTTTGGATCACACATCTGTAAAACCGCATGAACGCCTCGCTCAGGTCCTGTCGGGCGAGATGGAACAGGTGAACACGCTGATCCGCGATCGGATGGCATCGGAACATGCCCCGCGCATCCCCGAAGTGACAGCCCATCTGGTTGAGGCCGGCGGCAAGCGCCTGCGCCCCATGCTGACACTCGCATCTGCCAAGATGTGTGGCTACGACGGCCCTTATCATGTGCATCTGGCGGCCACGGTGGAATTTATTCACACCGCGACCCTGCTGCACGATGACGTCGTAGATGAAAGCGCCCAGCGTCGTGGGCGCCCGACGGCAAACCTGCTTTGGGACAACAAATCCAGCGTTCTGGTGGGCGACTATCTGTTCGCCCGATCGTTCCAGTTGATGGTTGAAACCGGATCGCTGCGCGTTCTCGATATTCTGGCCAATGCCTCGGCCACGATTGCCGAAGGCGAAGTGCTGCAATTGTCTGCCGCGACCGACCTGCGCACAGACGAATCCGTTTACCTACAGATCGTGCGCGGCAAAACCGCGGCGCTGTTCTCGGCTGCGATGGAAGTGGGCGGCGTGATCGCGGGCGTCGATGATGCGCTGACACAGGCGCTGTTTGACTACGGCGATGCGTTGGGCATTGCCTTCCAGATTGTGGACGATCTGCTGGATTATCAGGGCGACACGAAAGCCACCGGAAAAAACGTTGGCGACGATTTCCGTGAACGCAAACTGACCCTGCCAGTGATCAAGGCCATCGCCAAAGCCGACGATGAAGAACGCGCCTTCTGGAAGCGGACCATCGAGAAAGGCAAACAGGAAGACGGCGATCTGGATCACGCCCTGTCCCTGCTGAACCGCCACAGCGCGCTTGAAGCGACGCGCGACGATGCGCTGGAATGGGCGGAGAAAGCCAAGACAGCACTGTCCGCGATCCCGCAAAGCGATTTGCGCGACATGCTGATTGATCTGGCCGATTACGTGGTCGCGCGGATCAACTGATCACGGGTTCAGCGTCACAGGCGCAACCCACCAATCCGGACGCTTGGCCGCAATGCGCAAGGCCGCCTGTTGGGCGGTCTCCGTATCGGGATAGAGCCCGAAGCACGTCGCCCCCGATCCCGACATCCGCGCCAAAAGCGCATCATCCAGAACGGCCAGAACGTCGTCGATCACAGGCGCAATCTCGCGCGCTGGAGCGGACAAATCATTGCGTTGGCCCGCCAACCAGTCCGCTGCTGCGATCACATCGGTAAAATCCGGAATGACGTCTGGCATGGGGGCGTTGTTCTTCGTCGCCAATCCTTTGAACGCTGCTGGTGTCGGGACACCCACGCGCGGATTGACCAGTACGGCGGGCATGGCGGGCAGTCCTTCGACAGGCATCCGCCCTTCGCCTGCGCCGGAAATACGCGCCGCTTTCGGATCCAGACACATCGGCACATCAGCGCCCAGCGTCATCGCATTGCCTGGCAGGGGCATCCCCCACATCTCACCCAGCGCGCGCAACGTGGCCGCCGCATCAGACGATCCGCCACCGATGCCCGCAGCCGACGGCAATTCCTTGTGCAAGCGGATCGATGCACCGCGCACCGGATCCAGCAGGCGAGCGGCTTTCAGAACCAGATTTTCCTCGCCGGTCGGGACGCCATCGGCAAAGGGACCATCGACGCTCAGCGCCAGTTCGCTGTTCGGGGACACTTCGATGCGGTCGCCAAAATCGGCGAACACAACCAGAGAATCCAATAGGTGATAGCCGTCAGGGCGTTGGCCCAAAACGTGAAGGGTCAGGTTGATCTTTGCCGGAGCAAAGTCGTTAATTTTTGTCATCAGTTACCATGTTCAGCGGATCAACGCCTTCTTCTTCAAGAAGCTGATCCAGCCCGACTTCCAATTTGCGCCGGATGCGGTCGGCATCCGCGTCTTCGGACACATTTTCATAGTCCACAAAACTTAGGGCACGTCGCCACATAAACTGGGCCTCTGTCCGACGGCCAACAGCCCAATAGCTGTCCCCGAGGTGATCGTTCACAACAGGATCGATCGGCATCAGCTCGGCTGCGCGTTCAAGATGTTCGACGGCCTCTTCATACCGGCCAAGTTTGAAAAGAACCCAGCCAAGGCTGTCGACGATATAACCGCTACCCGGTTCGGCTGCGACCGCCCGTTCAATCATATCCAAAGCCTCATCCAGCTTGGTCTGTTTTTCGACCAGCGAATACCCCAGATAGTTCAGAACCTGCGGCTGATCGGGGTTCAGGTCCAGCGCGGTGCGGAAATCAGCCTCGGCCGCCTCCCAGTTGCCGGAACGTTCGTTGGAAATCCCGCGCGCGTAGAACAAGAACCATTGCGACCGCTCGGGTTCGTCGAACAGGTCGATTGCTTTGGTGTAGGCTTCAATGGCGTCATCGTATTCGTTCAATGACCGTTTCAGGTCGGCCAAGGTAGATTGCACGACGGGCAAATCGCCGTGGGTTTCTGCAAGGCTTTCCAACACTTCCACCGCCGCATCTGTGCGGCCAGCAGCGCGCAGGGCACCTGCCCGCCCCAGTTCTGCCGCATGAAACGCCGGATCGTCGCGTTCAACGTCGCGATAGGCATCGACGGCCAGTTCGTATTGGCCAAGACGTTCCAGCAATTCGGCCGTCATTAACGCCGCTTCGAAGTGGTCGCTGCGCAGATGTTCGGCGATGCGTGCATAAAGAAGCGTGAAATCGTCAGACGCATCCTGCGCCAGCGCCTCGGCCAATGAGAAGAAGGATTCGGCCAACCCGTCTTTGGCAGAGCGAACCACATTGAACGGCAGGGTTTCGCCCGCCTCAAGCGCGGCTTTTACGCTGCGCAGCTCCGGATCCATCTGGGCGTTAAAGGACTGATCCAGAAAATCGAGCGCATCTTGATTGCGTTCAAGCTGGCTCAGGATCGACAAACGCGCGATGACGGCGCGGCGGGTGAATTGCAGCCCGCCAGCCATGTCCGTCGCAAAGATCTTTTCAGCGCCCTCGTAATCGCCGACAGACGCCAGCGCCAACGCCTTGTGATATACGGCAAATGGCTCAAGGCCTTGGGTTTCGCCGACCTTTTCAAAGGCGACCAGCGCGGCGCTCATGTCGCCCTGACCCAGTTGGGACCAAGCAGCGATCAAACCATCCGCCAAGGGCCCAACGCCACGGTTCTGCGCAATCATATCGATTGCACCGGCGTAATCGTCCTTACCAAGGCGTTCGGCCATAACAGCCATCTGCGCGACCTGGCTGGATTGACCGCTTTCCAGAATGCGATTGCCCAGTACTGCCGCCCGCTCCACATTGCCCAGAGACAGGTAGGACAGCGCGCCGCGATCCATAAATTCAAGGTTTTCGGGATCGAACATCAGGGCACGGTCAAAGTAGCGGGCCGCCTGCTCAAAATCGCCTGTCATGCCTGCCTGACGCGCTGCCAGATAATCACCGGCAACCCCCTGCGCCGCCGACATCGACGGAAGGAAGAGTGCAATTGCCGTTGCCGCGGCTTTAAGCCAGCCTGATTGAGTCATTGTCGCCCTTTCGGCCTCTGTGAGGTGCTTTGCCTTAAACCTAGTCCTCTGCACAGCCACGCGCAATGAGGGGCCCACAAATATGGGCCCCTCATCATAAATCTTACGTTATTACGAAAAGACTTTCACAGCCTTCCAGCGACCAGCCAAAGTCGCTTTGTCCGCTGCATCACTCACGCAGCAAAGGAAAATCTACTCAAGAGGGAGTATTAAACCTTACATGCGCAAAATCGCTGTGTTATTCGTGTAATGGTAGAGTTTGCAGATTGACGATGCGTGAAATAGACACATCAGTAAACCTGCCAAGGAAGTTCGTTTTTTACCTTACCTTGGTAGCCATTGTTACGGTGATTGGCCCATTTGGCACGTACAACGCCCTTTCCCTGTGGGACAGGTTCGCGTTCTGGCTGGTGGACTTTTCCGCTGTGGCCGTCTTCGCCCATATCGGTGTTTATACTGCGTTTTCCGTAAATCTTTTCAATAAGCTATCGGGCACGACACGATTGTGCATCGGAGGCGTTTTGGGCGCAATCCCGTCTACTGCGGCTGTCATGTTCATCTACAAGGTTTTCGCACCGGAAGCAGCTGCAACACTGATTTACCCCAAGGTATATCTGGAGATCGCAGTGATTTCCGCGCCCATGTTATTAACTGAATTCGTCGTCATTCCAGCTGTCTTCCAGAAAACAAAAGGCGCCGAGGAAGAGGTTGCCGAACCAGTCGATGAAACGCCGCCAATGGAACCGGCAGCGCCCCTCGCCAAGCAACCAGAGCTGCCACCCGCGTTGAAAGACCGCTTGCCGCCAGAAATGCACAGCGCGCGCATTTGCTCAATTTCCATGCAGGATCACTATGCCCACATCACAACAGATCGCGGAAATGCGATGCTGCTCATGCGGATGGGGGACCTTGTCGATCTACTGAATGGGGTAGACGGCATTCAAATCCACCGCTCACACTGGGTGGCGACTGCGGAAATCAAAAAGATTGAGAAGAACGGGCGCAAGCATCATGTGCATTTGCGAGATGGACGGGTTTTACCGGTCTCGTCCAACCGGTTGGATCATGCGCGCGCCCAAATCGAGCGCGCGCAAGAAACTGTCTGATTACATGTTCGGATAGTTCGGACCTTCGCCACCCTGCGGTGTCGTCCAGTTGATGTTCTGGCTGGGGTCTTTGATGTCACATGTCTTGCAGTGCACGCAGTTCTGGAAGTTGACGACAAAGCGTGTCTCTTTGCCCTCTTCCTCAACGAACTCGTACACACCTGCGGGGCAATAGCGCGCCGACGGGCCTGCGTATTTGGGCAGGTTGACCTTGACCGGAATGGTCGGGTCCTTCAGCTGCAGGTGCGGCGGCTGCTGTTCTTCGTGGTTCGTGAACGAGAAACTGACGTTTGTCAGACGGTCAAAGCTCAGCTTGCCGTCGGGTTTCGGATAATCGATGGGCGCGAAATCCTTGGCCTCACCTGTGGCGTCCGCGTCTGTTTTGCCGTGGCCGATTGTGCCCAACAGCGAGAAGCCGAACGTGTTGGTCCACATATCCAGACCGCCCACCATCAGCGATGCGACCAGACCGTACTTGGACCACAGCGGTTTCACGTTGCGGACCTTCTTCAGGTCTTTACCAATCGCGCCTTCGCGGACTTCGACCTCGTAATCGTTCAGTTCATCACCCGAACGATCCGCCTTGATCGCGGCAAAGGCAGCTTCTGCTGCGGCCTTACCGGACAGCATCGCGTTGTGGTTGCCCTTGATGCGC